>JBMFPJ010000019.1:0-12717 GCA_049969175.1 Anaerolineae bacterium
CACTGCCGGCAGGAATCTGGCCACGCCTTCGGTGGAGGCATGAGCGCGATGAGCCGAGCCGAAGGCATCATTGACGTACACATCGGCCAGGGCAGCCAGCTGACGAGCCATTTCGGGGTCGTTTTTCTCTTCTTCGGGGTGAAAGCGTGTGTTTTCCAGCAAAAGGACATCGCCGGAGTTCAGGGCGCGAGCAGCGCTCTCTGCCACAGGGCCAATGCAATCTTCAGCGAAGGCGACGGGCTTGCCCATCAATTTGGAGAGGTGCTCCGCAACAGGGCGGAGGGAATATTTAGGGTCGGGTCCGCCTTTCGGTCGGCCAAGATGTGAGCAAAGGATGAGAGCCGCGCCTTGTTCGAGCAGATAATTCAAGGTGGGCATGGCCGCACGAATGCGAGTGTCATCTCCCAGCTGGCCATTGCTGATCGGCACGTTGTAATCCACGCGGACGAGGACACGCTTGCCTTTCACATCAATATCGCGGATGTTTTTTTTGTTCATGGTTTCCTCCGGTGAGCGGGTGGTCGCGTAGTCGTTTCGTCTGATAGTCGAGTAGTCGGTTGGGCGGGTGGTCGGATGGCCCAGGCACAAGATCCATCAGCCTTCCTGACCATTTGACAACTTGACTGCCAAACCCATAGGCCAGCCGCAACCCAAAGTGGCCAACTCATTGAGCTGTCCTCACAAAATCTTCGCGGTTGCGATAGATTCTCAAAGACAATGCGATAGACCACCAGACCACTAGACTACCAGACTGCTTGACTTGACTAAAGGCTCTTGGCGATCAACGCTGCCAGGTCGGCTGTGCGGCAGGAATAGCCCCATTCGTTGTCGTACCAGGCTACGACTTTGATGAAGTCGCTCTTTTCCTTGCCCAAGACCTGAGTGAAGGGCAGGTCCACGGAGGAGGAGTGCGGATCGCCCTTGTAATCAATGCTGACCAGAGGCTCATCCACAGCTTGTAAGATTCCCTTCAGGCGTGGGGTTTGAGCCGCCTCGCGGAAAGCCTGACGCAGTTCTTCGGTAGTGGTGGGAATTTCGATTTGGGCAGTAAAGTCAATGATCGAGACGGTAGAGGTGGGCACACGCAGAGCGTAGCCATCGAACTTGCCCGCCAGATCGGGGATGACCAGTTTGAGCGCTTTGGCTGCCCCGGTCGTGGTGGGGATGATGCTCAATGCTGCGGCGCGCGCTCGCCGCAGGTCAGAGTGAGGCAGGTCAAGGATTTTTTGGTCATTGGTATAGGCATGGACGGTGGTCATGAAACCGCGTACGATTTTGAATTTATCGTGAACAACCTTGACCGCCGGGGCCAGGCCATTGGTGGTGCAGGAAGCATTGGAGACAACATGATGGCGAGCCGGATCGTACATTTCTTCGTTGACACCGAGAACAATGGTCAGGTCTTCGCCTTCGGCCGGGGCAGAGATGATCACTTTTTTGGCGCCGCCTTTGGTGATGTGATTGACCGCGCCTTTAACCATCTTGCCCTTCTTATTCACGCCATCTTCTTTAACGGTGAACAAGCCAGTGCTTTCAATGACGATCTCCACGCCCAAGTCACCCCAGGGAATGGCTGCCGGGTCGGTTTCCTTGAATGCCTTGACTTTCTTGCCATCAATCAACAGCCCATCCTCAGCGACTTCTACCGTGCCGTTGAAGCGACCATAGTTCGAGTCATATTTGAGCAAATGGGCCATGGTTTTCATGTCCCCAATATCATTGAAAGCCACAACTTCCAACTCATCGGGATGGCGATCGCGAATCGCTTTTAACACCTGGCGGCCAATGCGGCCAAAGCCATTGATACCAACTTTAACTGTCATGATGAACCTCCTGAAGGTCTATTTGTGATATTTTGCGCAATCAGATTGTATCACACTTGCGAGAGTTAAGATACAAGCTTCAAACGTTGGAATTATACCGCTCACGCGGAGCGTTCCATCAGTGGGCCGGTGCGCTCGTAGTACAAATTCATCAACACCTGAGCCAGTTTGAGCGAATCGTGTCGCCAGGGGTGTTCTTCGTCCACCAGGTCAGCGCAATAGACGCGGGAATCGGAACGGGTGCGTTCATCCACCACCACCCACTGCACGTCCGCGGGAAGGGCTTCGGTGTAATTATCGTTGCAGAGCAGAATATCGAATAGGTCTTCTCCGACATGTTCTTCGAGGGCGCGCACATGGTCATAGCAGGTGTAAGCATCGGTTTCACCGCTTTGGGTGGCGATATTGCACACAAAGACTTTGAGCGCGCGACTGGAGCGTACAGCAGCAAGCAGATCGGGCACCAGCAGGTTGGGCAATAAACTGGTATAGAGACTGCCCGGCCCAACGATGATCATATCCGCCGAAAGGATGGCGTGCAGCACCGGCGGAAAAGCCGGCGGATTGTTCGGCTCTAACCAGACCCGGCGAATGCGTCCGGCCACCTGGGGGATGCGGCTTTCGCCGATCACCCGTACCTCGTGTAAGGAGTGGGGCAATTGTACATCAGCCACCAGCTTTACATCGTGCAACGTGGCAGGCAACACGCGACCATGCACCGAAAGCACCCGTCCCGATTCGGCTACGGCCTCCTCGAAACTGCCGGTAATATCACTGAGGGCAGTGATGAACAGATTGCCAAAAGAATGCCCATCCAGGCCAGGCGCGCCGCTGAAGCGGTATTGAAACAATTGGGTGAGCAGTGCCTCGTCATTGGAAAGAGCAGCCAGGCAGTTGCGAATGTCACCTGGCGGCAAGATACCCAGGCTTTCGCGCAGGCGTCCCGATGACCCGCCATCATCGGCCACCGTGACCACCGCGGTCAGGTTATGGGTGTGTTCCTTCAGACCGCGCAACAGAGAGGCCAGTCCATGCCCGCCACCAATCGCCACCAGCCGCGGCCCGCGTTGACGCCGACGGTATTCCGCCACTTCGTCCACCATGTAGCGACCGGGACGCAAAAACGGCTGAATCAGCGTGCGATTCAAGCCCCACAAGCCCAGACTCAGCATTCCCAACCCCAGACCACCAAAGATGAGAATGCGCGCCCAGCGCGGCAAAAAGCGCAGGGAGGCCAGCGAAAGGGCATCCAGAAAAAGCTGATTGGTAGATTCGGTGCGATACAGATCGAGCAAAAACAGGGCCAGCCCAACTCCCAGCAAAGTCACGCCAAACAGCACCAGCAACAACCAGCGCTTGACCCCCATTCCCGGTATAAACCAGCGCAAGGTGCGACGCAGACGCTGCCCGAAAGAATCCAGCTTCCGTTCGAGTCTCACAAGCAGGGATGATAGCAGCGATTGAGAGAATAGTCAATTAACCCGCGTGCCAGACGCATGGTTTCTCAAAACAGCCAGGTTCAACAATCAGAAAACCGAGGGCTCAACCAGAGCAGTGATAAAATTCCATTCATGCTGCCCGATTTTCGCGTTCGTCAACGAGACTACCTGCTCGAAATCTCGCGCGCCCTCACCCAGGAGCTGGACCTGGAAAAATTGCTGGCGCGCATTTTGCGCATTTCAATCGAAATGCTGGCTGGTCAGGCCGGCCTGATTGCCCTCAAAGAGAGCGATGGCTGGCGCGTCGCCGCGGCTCATGGCATTGCCCCCGCCTTTCTCAGCTACCTGGAGCCCTTGCTCGCCGAAGAAAAAGTACGCGAATTGGATGTGCGCGAGCTCAACCGCATGTTAAAAGAGCTGACCTACACCGCTAGCATGGGTCTGCTCAACGGTACTGGCCTACCTCTCGCCACCCATGGACAGGTCATCGGCGTCATCTTCATCTTCCGCAACTACCCCGATCTCTTCACTCCCAACGACCGCATCCTGCTTCAATCCTTTGCCGATCAGGCCGCCATCGCCGTCTTCAACGCTCGCCTCTATGGTCAGATCAGCTACGAAAAACAACGTCTCGATGCCCTCCTCGATTCCGCCGCGGATGGCATACTCATCCTCCAGGCCGATCACACCATCGAACGCTGCAATGTCGCCTTCGAAAAGCTCTACGGCCAGCCACGCCAGCAAATTATCGGCAAAAAACATCACGAAATCATCCGCTGGGCACGTCCCCCGCAAGGGACCACCCTGGAAGATGCCGAAGCCGGCGGCTGGCCACTCACCCCCAACGCCCACCTTTACGTGGAAGGTGACCTCCAACGCCCCGAACCCCCACCGCTGCCAGTAGGCATCACCTACGCCCCGCTCCTCTCCGAAAGCGGCAAACTACGCAACATCATCGCCAGCGTGCGCGACATCACCCACTTCCGCACCGCCGAAGAGATTAAATCCACCTTCATCTCCATCGTCAGCCACGAGCTGCGCACGCCGGTCGCCCTGATCAAAGGCTATGCCTCTACCCTGCGGCGCGATGACGCCCGCTGGGATCGCGCCGTGATCAACGACGCCCTGGCCGTCATCGAAGAAGAAGCCGACCGCCTCTCCAAAATGATTGACGACCTGCTGGATGCCTCTCGCCTGCAAGCCGGCGGCATCACCCTCAACCGCGCCGACGTCTATTTGCCGGCCCTGGCCGAACGCATCGCCAGACGTTTTAGCAGCCAGACCCAAAAGCACACCATCATCCCCGACTTCCCCGAAAACTTCCCCATCATCCTGGGCGATGAAACTCGACTGGAACAAGTCATCGCCAACCTCATCTCCAACTCACTGAAATACGCCCCCTCGGGCGAGATTCGCATTCAAGGTCAGGTGCGAGGCGATCAGGTCATCGTCTGCGTGAGCGACCAGGGGCCAGGTATCGACGCCAAAGACCTGCCTCATATTTTCGACCGCTTCTACCGTTCGACCCACGCGGTTAAACAGACCAAAGGAGCCGGCCTCGGTCTCTACCTGGCGCGCGCCATCGTCGAGGCCCACGGCGGGCGCATCTGGGCGGACCCCAAGCCGGATTCCGGCGCCCGAATTTGTTTCTCCCTGCCGCGTTGACCGCCATCCACCCATCCAACTTCCCAGCATTTTTTCCGATTCGAGAGTAAAATAATCCAACCCATCAATCCTGCAATCTACAATCTGCAATCTAAAATCCCAAAATCGGATCCCCCATGCCTCAAACAACCATTGCCTGTCCAAACTGTCGTCAACCCATCACCGCCAACGTCGAGCAACTCTTTGATGTGACCTCTGACCCCCAGGCCAAACAGCGATTACTGGGCGGCCTCTCCAACATCGCCCGTTGCCCGCACTGCGGCTACGAAGGTCGGCTGGCCACCCCCATCGTCTATCATGATGCAGACAAAGAACTGCTGCTCACCTACTTCCCGCCCGAACTCGGTCTGCCCGTCCACGAGCAGGAAAAATTAATTGGCCCGCTGATCAACCAGGTAGTCAACCGCCTGCCACCCGAAAAACGCAAAGCCTATCTCTTTAAACCTCAACCCAACTTTACCTATGAATCAATGATCGAGACCATCCTGGCCAAAGATGGAATCACGCCAGAGATGCTCAAAGCCCAACAGGAGCGCCTGAACCTGATCGACCGCCTGTTACAGGCCTCCTCGGCAGATGTGCGCAGCGAAATCATCAAACAAAACGCAAACCTGTTCGATGAACAATTCTTTGCCCTGTTCAGCCGACTGCTCCAGGGCGTTTTGGGTAGCGGGCAGGAAAGACTGGCCACCCAAATGGCCGAAATCCAAAAACAATTGCTGAATGAAACGGAATTCGGCCGCGGCTTGCAGGAATCGGTTGGGGAGCTGGAAGCCGCCGCCCGGTCGCTGCAGGAGGCGGGACAAAGCCTCACCCGCGAGAAACTGCTCGATCTGATTCTCGCCGCCCCCAATGACGCCCGGGTGCGCGCCTACGTCAGCCTGGCGCGCCAGGGCATGGATTACCTCTTCTTCCAGGAACTGACCAAGCGCATGGATCGCGCCAGCGGAGAAGAAAAAGCCCGCCTCGAAGCCCTGCGCAGCAAACTGGTCGAATATGTGGATGAAGTGGAGAAGCAAATCGAGGCGCGATACCGCCAGGCACAGGAATTCGTGGAGAACATTCTGGCCCAAGAAGACGTGGCCCAAGCCACCCGCGAACATCTGAACGAATTCACCCAGGACGCGGTGGATATTATCCAGAGCATGTATCGGCAGGCCTCACAAAAGAACGATTATGTGCGCCTAGGCAAACTGCAAAAGGTGCTGGAAGTGCTGCAAGAGGCCTCTGCTCCGCCGCCGGAGGTGGCTTTCATCGAAAAATTGTTGGATGCGCCTGATGACGCCGCAGTAGAAGCCATGCTGCATGAGAACGATGCGATGGTCACAGATGAGTTTGTGGAAACATTGAGCGCACTGGCAGCTCAAATCAACAGTGCGGCCGGTCAGGGCAACCAGGAAGCCCAGGCCCTGGCCGAGCGTCTGAGCACAGTTTACAAAGTGGCGCTGAAATACTCAATGAAAAAGAGATTGGTGAATTAATCCGCGCTGGCCTGAATTACCCGAGTTCGGAATCCGTCTTGCAGGGCTTTGTCGCCCTCACCCCTGCCCCTCTCCCCATAGGAGAGGGGTTTTAATACCATTCGAGAGGAGCATCTCTGGCTGCGGCGGCTTTTTTATCTCTGCAACAGCGAAAAAAACATTTTGAACGTAAGTTCGGGATAGTCACTGAAGTCGCCCCCAGCGGGGGATCAGGCCAATAACGCTAATCGCGGTAGGGATAGGACAAGGCTGCGCCTTGTCCACTTAGGTCAAGGCAGAGCCTTGACCTACGGGAGGCTGTCAGCCCCAGAAACCTTCTCTCGACCCGGGCACCCTGCCCGTTTTGGTTGCCTAACCCGAACTCACGTTTTGAGGTCCTTACTCGCGATAACGATTCTCTTCAAACAGGTGGGGGGCTTCTACGTAGATGCCTTCGGCTTGCACCGCGGTTTCCCCATCTGGCAGGTAAATGGCGCCCTGGCCATAGATTTTGCGGCCTTCTTTGTGTGTCATACGGGCTTCCAGACGCAAGGGAACACCGAGCGGCAGGGCTTTACGATAAGTGACGCTCAAATGCACGACGGCCACATTGTAGCCCGCGCGCCAGATGGCGACTCCAATCCCCTCATCGAGGATGGCGGCTGAGGCGCCGCCGTGAACGTGGGCACGCGGCCCCTGGAATTTTTCATCCAACGTAAACTCAGCGAGAATACGACCATCGCCCGCATCCAACCAGGTCAACCCCATGCCATGCGGATTGGAGGGGCCACACACCATGCAAATACCATGTTCCGGGATAGGAATCAGCATAAATGAGTCACCCTATCCGTTACTTTTCGTCTTCAGGTGCTTCACGCACAACGTAGAGCGGACGGCCTTTGGCTTCATCGTAAATGCGACCGATGTATTCGCCCAGGATGCCCAGGGAGATCAGCTGCACGCCACCGAGGAAGAGAACCGCGATCAGGGTGGTGGCCTGACCAAAGAAGGCTTGCGAGCCGGTCATGCGCAGGTAAATGACCAGGGGAATGGCCAGGATGGCCAGCGCTGCTGAGGTAAAACCAAAATAGGTGGCTACTTGCAAGGGAAAATACGAAAAGCCGGTAATGGCATTGATCGCCAGCTTGAGCATTTTGCGAAAGGGATATTTGGTTTCACCGGCAAAGCGCGGGGCACGGGTATAAGTGACGCCAACCTGGCGAAAACCCACCCAGGCCGACATACCACGCGGGAAGCGATGACGTTCCCGCATCTGCTTGAGGACGTTGACCACTTTGCGGTCCATCAGGCGAAAGTCGCCGGCATCGAGGGGAATGTCCACATCGGTGATCCAGCGGATCAGGCGGTAGAAGAGGGCGGCCGTGGTCTTCTTGAACCAGGTTTCACCTTCGCGCTCGGCGCGCACCGCATAGACGACCTCATAACCTTCTTTCCACTTTTTGGCGAGTTCGGGAATCAGCTCTGGCGGGTCTTGCAGGTCGGCATCAATGATGACGATGGCATCGCCGCGGGCATAATCCCAGCCGGCGGTGATGGCGATCTGGTGGCCAAAGTTGCGGGCGAAGATGATCGGGCGCACGCGCCGGTCGCTTTGGGCCAGTTCGCGGATTTTTTCGGTGGAGCCATCGCTGGAGCCATCATCTACCAGGATGAGTTCCCAGGGTTCACCGGTGGCGTTCATCACTTGGGAGACACGACGGTAGAGTTCGGGGAGGTTTTCAAGCTCGTTGAAGATGGGGGCAATGATGGAGTAGGTGATTTTCATGAGGGATTCTCTTAAGCGGAATAGGATGAGGGGTTAGATTCGGCTTGAGGGGCCGCGCCCGGCTGCGAGGTCGGCAGCGAAGCGCTGGTTGGATCATCAAAAGGGGGTAAGCCCAACAGTCGTCTGCGCAGGTAGCGGCCAAGTACGCCAATCGTCGCCAGGAGCGGGACGATGATCAGCACGCCCAGGGCGCCCCACAGGATAATGGCAGTGACGATGGCCACGAAGACCAGTCCTTCGTGCAGTAAGACGCTATGACCAAGGATGCGGGGTTGCAGCCAGATGGTTTTGAAGTTGTTGAGCAGGAGGTAAACCCCCAGGGTGATGAGAGCAAACCACAGGTTGGAGACAGGCAGAAAGAGGGAGCCTTCCAGGAAGGCAAGCAGGGTGGCCAGGATGGCGGCGCTCGCCGGGCCAATTTCGGGGAGCAGGTTGAGCACGCCAGCCAGCGTACCGATGATGGGCGCGCCCGGCAAGCCAATGGCCCACCATGCCAGAGAGTACATGAGGGCCAGGATGACGATGAGACGAACCTGACCGTTGAGGTAGTCCAACCAGATTTTGCGAATCTCACGATACAGCCGGTCCAGGTTGGGTTGTTCTTCGGGCGGAGCCAGCTGAATCAGCCAGTGGCGCAGACGCGTCCAATCGGTCATCAGGTAATAGGCACTGACCAGGGTGACCAGCAGCCAGAGAAAGTTACGCGAGGTGCTTTCAAGGATGCGGATGGCATCTTCGGGGCGGGGAACAATGCCGCTGTTCATGTTCTGGCGCAGGCTGGAAAGCAGGCCGCTCAGGTAGATGCGCATGTTGCCGAGGCGGATGGGTTCTTGCAGGGCAAATTGCAGGCCATCGAGGGCACGGTCGAAGTCGCTCAGGATGCCTTGAATTTCACCCAACACAATCGGCAGGATGATAAGCGGCAGGGCAATGAGCAGGGCCAAAACCAGGAAATAGACCAGGTTGGCTGCCAGTTTACGCTGTAGGCGAAAACGGGTGCTGAGGAAGTTGACCGCCGGGCTGAGAAAGTAGGCAATGAGGGCCGCAGTCAGCAGGGGCTGAAAGATTTCGCGAATGTACCAGATGCCGGCGAGGATGAAGATGATGAGCAAGGTTAGGGTGAAATAACGAAAAGGAACATCCCAAAAGGATTTCATAGGTGTCGTTTGACTGCTTGCAGGGTAGGTTCAATGATGGGGGCCTCGGCAACGGCCTGACGGGCAGCGTTTACATCTTTGAGACCACTACCGGTGTTGAATACCAGGATGGGGTCTGCGCGACCGACGATGCCTTCAGCGACGGCACGCACCAGGCCGGCATAGGCAGCGGCGCCGGCCGGTTCGGCAAAGATGCCCACTCGCCCCAGGGCGGCGATGGCTTTCAGGATTTCTTCATCTGAAACGGTGAGGTAAGTGCCACCGGTCTCGCGGGCAGCACGCAGGGCGCGCACGCCATCGCGCGGCAAATCTACCGAGATGCTATCGGCCAGGGTATGCGCCGTGACGGGGGTGATGACTTCAGTGTTGGCCTGGAAAGCATGGGCAATGGCTGCCGATCCGCTTGCTTGCACGCCGATCAGGCGCGGCAGGCGCGGAATCCATCCCAGGGCAAACAGGTCTTTGAATCCTTTGTGGAGGCCAGAGATAATGTTGCCATCTCCCACCGAGACGAAGATGGTTAGGGGAGCATGATCTACCTCTTCGCCCATGTTTTCATGCCAGGCGTGATGGGCTTCGCGCCACCATTCCCAAATTTCGAAGGCCGCGGTTTTCTTCCCTTCCGCGGTGAATGGATTGTAGCCGGTGTTGCGGCAATACCAGCCAAATTCCTGGGCTGCCCGAATGGTGAGATCGAAGGCGTCATCGTAGCTTCCATCCACCAGCAATACTTTGGCCCCAAAGACGAGCAATTGGGCTATTTTGGCCGGGGGGGCTGTCTTGGGAGCAAAGATGACGGCTTTTTGCCCGACGGCAGCAGCCATTCCAGCCAGGGCGGCACCCGCATTCCCGGTAGAGGCCGTGACGACGACGGCGGCCTTCACCTCCTGAGCACGGCGCACGACCACAGCGGAGGCGCGATCTTTGAGAGAGGCCGTAGGGTTGCGCGCTTCGTCTTTGAGCCAGAGAGATTTCAGGCCGAGTTCGTCGGCTAGGCGCGGCAGGGCATAGACGGGAGTCCAGCCGGCCGCGTGCAGGGGGGTATCCTGCCCCGTTGGGTCGGAAACTGGCAAAAGAGGCAGGTAACGCCACAGGGATGGATCGGCACGGGAGAGGATGTCTTCGGGTTGGTATTTGTTGCGCAGCGTCTCATAGTCGAGAATCACATCCAGATTCCCTCCATCTTGGGGGCAGGTGTAGGTAACCTGACCGGGGAGGTATTCCGTGTGACACAACGAACAGCGATAGCCAATGAATTTGCTCATTTGCGGCCCTTTCCAGCTCTGATTTTACTCGATGGCCCGCTCTTCAGCGTCCTGCCAGAGGGCTCTGGCAATTTCCTCCTGATCGACGGGCAGGCGGTCTATGCGCACGCCGACAGCGTTGTAAATGGCATTGGTAATGGCCGGTGTAGTGGGAATACTGGAAATTTCGCCCACTCCTTTTGCACCGTAGGGGCCTTCGCGGGTGGGATGTTCCACGATGATGGAGGTGATCTCTGGTGTCAGAGCAATGCCTGGCAGGCGATAGCGTGCCAGGCGGTCGGTGATCACCTGTCCGTGCTCCACGATGAAATTTTCGGTCAAGCAATTGCCGAGTCCCATCATCACGCCGCCTTCCACTTGCCCTTGCAATCCCAACGGGTTGACCGCCATGCCGACGTCATTGGCAGCGATCACCCGCAAGACGCGCACTTCGCCGGTTTGGCGGTTGGCTTCTACTTCGGCGGCTTGCGCCGCAAAGGAGAAGGCGAAGTGCATATCTCCGCCACTGCCCAGCGGTTGGGTGCGCGGCGCTTCGTATTCGTAGCGCACGCGGGGGATGCGCCCCAGCGCATACATCTCCTGCGCCACTTCTGCCAGGCTCAGGGAATGGCCATTGACCTGTACCCTTCCCTTCTCCAGGCGAATCTGCTCCGGGCGGACATCGTACTTTTCCGCCAGCACGGCCAGAATGGCCTGACGCAACGCCTTGGCGGCGTAGCGGGAGGCATTGCCGGTCACATACGTCTGGCGCGAGGCGGTTGTGGGGCCACCGTTGGGGGTCAGGTCCGTATCCATGACCAGGACACGCACCTGTTCAGGGGCAACGTCCATTTCCTCAGCGACGATCATCTGCATCACGGTCACCAATCCCTGCCCCAATTCGGCAGCAGAGCTGCGCACTTCCAACGTGCCATCGGGAAAGAGCTCGACCTCCGCGCCCGAAATATCCGCTGCGCCTCCGCCCAGGCCGGTATTTTTGTACGCAGCGGCAAACCCCCAGGCGCGGACACGCTGCGGGTCATCGGGTAACGGACGCGCTCGGAATAATTCCTCGCGACGCAGCCCCGAAATCTGGCACATGGCATCCGTCACCCGCTCGATGCACTCCAACAAACCGACCGAATCGCGTAATTCCTGGCCAGTATTCGTTACGCTTCCGACTCGCAAAGCGTTCAGACGACGCACCTCCACCGGGTCCAGGCCTAGCCGTTCGGCGAGCATATCCATCATGGATTCAATGGCAAAGGCCGATTGCGTCACGCCAAAGCCGCGAAAGGCACCCGCCGGTGGATTGTTGGTATACATGGCATAACAATCGGCGCGCACATGGGGCACGTCATAGGGCCCGGCGGAATGGGTGGTGGCGCGGGTCATCACCTTCTCGCCCAACGAGGCGTAAGCGCCGGTATCACCATACAATTCGGTCTCCACCGCGGTCAGGCGACCGTCCTTGCGCGCGCCGAGGCGGACGCGGATCTGAGTCGCATGTCGTTTGGGATGAACCAGCAGGCTTTCGCGGCGGTCAAAGAGCAGTTTCACCGGCTGACCGGTTGCATTGGCCAGCAAAGCCGCATGAATCTGACCAGCAATATCTTCCTTGCCGCCAAAGCCCCCTCCCATCAGCTGACCGACGATGCGCACCCGTTCCTCAGGCCAGCCCAGGGCGCGCGCCACCTGCGTCCGATCCTGATAGGGAATTTGCGAGCCGACGTAAATCTCCATACGCCCATCTGCCAGGGGGACAGCGATGCTGCACTCCGGCTCCAAAAAGGCGTGATCGGTAATTTGGGTGTGAAAAGTATGCTCCAGGATCACCTCCGCCGCGGCGAACCCCTGCTCAACATCCCCTTTGCGCACTTTAATATGCTTGAGCAGATTCCCGTTGGGATGCAGCGCCGGGGCATCGGGTTGACGCGCCTGCACCGGGTTGCTGATCACCGGCTGCGGATCAAACTCCGCTTCGATCAGACCGATCGCCTGGCGCGCCACCTCAGGCGTTTCTGCAGCGACGAGGGCGATCGCGTCCCCCACATAGCGGACGCGTTCCCCTACCCCCACCAGAATCGGCCAATCGTACACGACCAGGCCGTGATTGCGTTCCGCGGGCAAATCTGCCGCAGTC
>JBMFPJ010000020.1:0-11933 GCA_049969175.1 Anaerolineae bacterium
CGATGTTCAACCCGGCCCTTTCCACCCGTCCAGCACAAACGCTGGCTCAGGCGTTAGCCCTGATTCTGGTGGGAATGCCCATCTTTCTTTTTCACTGGTCGTGGCTGCAGCGGACGGCCGGGCGCGAGGAGGACGAAAAGGCAAGCCTTCTGCGCCCTGTTTTCTTATACGGGACCCTGTTGGCAACCCTGATCCCACTCGCCCAAAATTTGCTGGCGCTGATCAACCGTCTTTTCCTTGGCGCAACCCACTTGACGCGCGAAAGCGCCATTTTGGGCAGCGCCCAAACCTGGTCAGATAATTTAATTGCCATTCTGCTGAATGGGTTGGTGGCTTTTTACTTCTGGAACATTTTGCGCGGGGAGTGGCAAGACTTGCCCGAAAGTGAAAACCTGAGAGATGTCCGCCGCCTGTATCGCTTCATCTGGGTTTTGTACGGTTTGCTCATGACCGTTTTCGGCATTCAGCAAATTCTGCGCTATGTGCTCTATACGCCTACCGAAACGTTTGGCAGCCTGGGCCGCGAGATGGTGGTCAACGGACTGGCCTTGCTGGTGATCGGCCTGCCCATTTGGGCTTCTATGTGGCAAACCTGCCAGAACGCCCTGACTGAGCCGGCAGAAAGGACTTCACTGCTGCGCCTGGGGATTCTGTATCTGCTGACCTTTGGCGGAGTCGCCGTTGCCCTGGCCGCTGGCGGAAATGTGCTCTACACTATGCTCTGGCGGCTGTTGGGAGAACCGCTAAGCAGCAAAGAGTTGCTTAACCGCCTGGGTGGGCCGCTTTCGATAGGGATTCCTTTTGGGGTGGTGTGGGCTTATTACGGTCACTGGCTGGAAAAACAGATTCAGGTTGAAACCCAGGCCCCCCGGCAAGCCGGCCTGAAGCGCCTGTACTTCTACATTCTCTCTGCCACCGGTTTGACAGTGACTTTCATCGGCCTGAGTTTGCTGTTTTCGTTCCTCATTGACCTGGCGACAACGTTACCTACCCTGTTCAGCACGGGCTTTTGGCGGAGCAGACTGGCCGGTGCACTTGCCACCCTGCTCATCGGCCTGCCCCTCTGGTTGCAGACCTGGCGTCCGATGCAGGCGGAAGCCACTCAGGAAGGGGATCTTGGCGACCATGCTCGCCGTTCGATTTTGCGCAAGACCTACCTGTATCTGGCGCTGTTTGTCTCGGTCATCGGCGGGATGGTAGCTGCGGTGGTGATGGTCTACCGCATCCTGGTCGCTTTGCTCAGCGGCGAAGCCGGGAGCGACTTTTTGCAAAATGTGCTGAACCCGCTGCAAAATTTGGGCCTGTTTGTGCTGGTGCTGGTTTATCATCTTTCGGCCCTGCGGCAGGACCAGGCCAGCCGCGCCGGTGTGTTGGCACAAAAACAAGGACAGTTCCCGGTGTTGATTTTCGACCCTGATGGAAATTTTGGGGCCACGATGCGGGCGGCATTTGCCCGGTTGGCGCCGAACATTCCGCTCACAGTGCTCAAAGCAGAGGCCGAGATCGACGCGACCTTGCAGGCAAAAGCCGTGATTTTGCCCGGCTCGCTGGCCCTCCAACCGCCGGCCGCCCTGGAGCGATGGTTACGCCAGTTTAACGGGATCAGGCTCATCGTCCCGGATGAAGCGGCGGGCGTGTTTTGGGGTAGCGATTCGGGGCAGATCGCCCAAATTGCCCGCGCCCTGGCGGAGGGGCAGGAGATCCGCCCGCTTTCTTCCCGTCGCACCCCCGCCTGGAAAATCGTCGCTTATGTTTTTGCCGCCTTTTTCGCTCTGGAGATTTTCTTTTCGTTGATCACGTTGACCATCTCAGCACTGGTGAATTAAACCACCCTCTGATATACTTTTATCAGTTGATTTAGGAGAGGAAACGCCGATGAAAGTTATTGTCCTTCAGGAAAATCTGGCTCGCGGCCTGAGTATTGTCTCGCGCGCAGTTTCTCCGCGCAGCACCCTGCCAGTGCTGGCCAATGTATTGATCGCCAGCGACGAGGGGCGGCTGCGACTTTCAGCCACCAACCTGGAATTGGGAATCACCTGTTGGGTGCCGGCTCGAATCGAAGAAGAAGGCTCGACGACGGTGCCCTCACGTACGTTCTCGGACCTGGTCAACACCCTGCCAGGCGAGCAGGTTGCCCTGACGTTGGATGTGGCTTCGCAAACGCTTAACGTGCGCTGTGGCACATCAAACAACGACATCAAATGCATTGATGCCCAGGAATTTCCTCCTCTACCCGTGCCGGAGATGGACGGCGCCATTCAACTGAACGTGGGTGACTTCAAAGAAATGATTCAGCAGGTGGCCTTTGCCGCCTCTAGCGATGAGGCCCGCCCGGTTTTGATGGGCGTGCTGGTCACCGTGGAAAAAGATCAAATCACCATGGCGGCGGCCGATGGCTTCCGCCTGGCGGTACGCAAGGCCACCCTCTCCACGCCTGCACCACAACCGGTCAGCATCATCGTCCCGGCCCGGGCGCTGAACGAATTAAGCCGCATCATCAGCGATGGCAACGAGCTGGTCTATATGGTCGTCCCCAAAGGGCGCGGCCAGGTGATTTTCCGCGTCAAGGACGTGGAAGTGGTCTCGCAACTGATTGACGGCACCTTCCCCGATTATCAGCAAATCATTCCACGCAGCTATAAATCGCGCACCCTGGTCTCGACAGCAGCCATGCTCAAGGCCTGCAAACAGGCTGAAATCTTCGCCCGCGAGGGCGCCAACGTGGTACGCCTGGACATCAAATCGGCGGTGAGCGAAATGCAACCCAGCGAAGTGGAGATCTCGGCCACATCAGAAGAGACCGGCAAAAACGAGACCATCGTCGAGGCTACGGTAGATGGCAGCAGCTTGTTGATTGCCTTCAACGTCAAGTTCCTGCGCGAGGCACTGGAAGCGATCAAGACACCGAACGTGGCGCTGGAAACTTCCGGGCCGAATGCGCCGGGCGTGATTCGACCGGTGGGCGACGATAGCTATTTACAAGTCATCATGCCCATGCACCTGGGTTAAAAGAAGACAAAAAATCCGGGCGCTCGACCCGGATTTTTCTTACCTAGAAATTAGAACATTTGTTCTTTTTTGTCTGCGCTTCATGTCGGACTTTGAGCGGGCGCCTCCACCCCCGGCCACTCATCCGCTGATAGGGCAACCGGCAGGCACCTGGTGAACACCAGTCGGGCAATCAAGAGGTTCATCGTCTTTGCCGTTCAGTCATTTTTGACTTCGCTGCAAAAACTCACCGCACGGGCGTAGAGAAAGTTATTTTTAACAGCGGCCAATATACGGTCAGTTTTTTCTGTTTCACGTGAAACAACATTATGCCTTTGTCTCACGCTGATACAGGAAATACGAATAGACAATCAAGAAGAAAGCCGATCCGAACAACGGAACAAAGATCAGCCAGAAAGCGATCATCCCGCCGAAAAACGAACCGGCGAGCGCCAAGACGCCACTCACCATGAACAAGATTGAACCAAGCCGATGGGTCTCATCCCATACCCGGTCGCTGGAAAGAGTCCATGGCGTGCGAATGCCGATGAACCAGTTGCGTTTGGCATGACGCAACAAATAGCCGATAAAGATAAACAGCACTCCCAGGAACGGCAACATGGCTGCACTCATCCTGAAATTCTGGTAACCCAGATTCCAGGCCAGGGTCAGCCCTTGCAGGTACACCAGAAAAGCAAGGATGAGCAAGATGAACAGATTGAAGATGCCCCGAAATTGAGCGATATTCGCCTTGAGCGGGTCAATCGCCGGGATGAGCAGGAACAACCCCAACAATCCCAGAGAGATCAACGGCATGAGCCAAACACCCCAGAAGCGGGACATATAGCCATCCACCTGGTCCTTCTCATTCCAGTGAGAGGCCACTTGCTCTGGTAGGCGATCCCAGAACAAGAGGCCAGCCAGGGTCACAGCCAGGATCAGGAGAAGAGAGATGAGAAAAGTGGTACGAGTGGACATAGCATTCTCCTTTGTTTAAAAGTGGTCGTTTCTTGTTTCACGTGAAACTTATTCTTCTTTAGTCAGGTGTTGCTGCCCCAACGAGACCAGGCCGCTCAGGCCACCCAGGTTCATCGTATCCACAGCCGAGCTGGGAACAATCACCAATGCGCCTTTTTCCTTCAGCCCCTCGAAGAGCATGTTCATTGCT
The DNA here is from genome assembly GCA_049969175.1 of Anaerolineae bacterium. Lineage (GTDB taxonomy): Bacteria > Chloroflexota > Anaerolineae > Anaerolineales > Villigracilaceae > DAOUAN01. The sequence goes on from JBMFPJ010000020.1 coordinate 4,157, forward strand.
CGCAGGTGCAGGGCAGTGGGATTATCGGCATAAGCCCTGGCGGCTTCTGCAAACGAGGCGGCAATTTGTTTTTCAGATTCACCCAGGATCACCCGCGCCTGCCGCTCGCGCTCCGCCTGCGCCTGGCGCGACATGGCATCTTCCAGGTCTTGCGGAATGACAATATCTCGAATTTCGACCGATTGTACTGTGACACCCCAGGGGGTAGTACGCTCGTCAATTACCTGCTGCAACTCCTGGTCAATGGCACTGCGCCCAACCAGAATATCTGCCAGCATCATCCGCCCAATGATGTCACGTAACGCTGTCTGCGCAGCCCAATCTACCGCAGCGCGATAGTTTTCCACTTCCAGGGCTGCTTTCTCCGCATCCCAAACGACCCAAAAAAGCACCGCATCTACATCCACTGGCACGGTATCTTTGGTCAATGTTTTCTGGGCAGCAAAGGGTGTGACCATCACACGGTGATCAATCCAGGCGGGAATGGTATCTACAAGGGGAACAATCCAGAACACGCCGGGGCCAGCAAGCTTATGGAATCTTCCCAGCCGCAACACCACCGCCTTTTCCCATTGTGCCGCCACCTTCAGGGCAAACAGCACATAAGTGGAGTGGAAAGGAACAACATGGGGAAAGTGAACGTCGCAATTTGCAAGTCTGTGGCTCCAATGCTCTCCAAAAGCAAAATGCCCTTGACTGTTCCCGCCAGCAAAGCGATGAACAGGAAAAGCGCGAGCGGCGGAATATGCGCATCCGCTTTTTGAATTTTTCTCTTATCAGTTACCGACTTCGTAAATCTGGTTTCCATTTTCATTGTCCTTTTCTTTAGATCGATTCACTCCAACTCTGGAGATGTTTGCTAACCATTTGCTCGATCTCATTTTTTGAAAAGCCCAATTGCCTGGCATCATCGAGATAGCGTCGCGTCAGCGTTTCCAGCATTTCTCGACGCACCCCCTCATCCGTCGCTGGCGGTGGGATTTCGGTCACATAAGTGCCACGTCCTTGCTGGGTGGAGATGAGCCCCATCTTGTCCAGAATACGATACGCTCGCGCCACCGTGTTGAAGTTGATGCGCAATTCCGTCGCCAAGGAACGCACGGTGGGCAATTGCTCGCCTGGCTTGAGTACGCCACTGGCAATTTGCTGACGGACTTGCTCCACAATCTGCTCCGTCAGCGAGAGAGGGGAACGAAAATCAAGTTCAATTTCCATATCTATTATTGTATCATTGTATCTTTGTATCATTGTACACGAATAAACTTAAAAAGTCAAGAAAAAGAAGAAAACGGAGAAAGATAAGCGGTGGTAAAATCATTGCGCTTAGAGCACAATGTACGCGCAAATTTATGCGTTAAAAAGGAGTTCGTTTTTATGGAAGCCCAAACTGGTACTTTTGCGGTAAAAAAGGGATTGGCACAAATGCTCAAGGGTGGCGTCATCATGGACGTCGTCACACCTGAGCACGCCAGAATTGCAGAAGACGCCGGCGCCTGTGCGGTGATGGCGTTAGAGCGCGTCCCGGCAGATATTCGCGCCCAGGGGGGGGTAGCGCGCATGTCGGATCCGGAACTGATTCTCAAGATTATGGATGCCGTCTCCATCCCCGTGATGGCAAAATGTCGCATTGGGCACTTTGTTGAGGCCCAAATCCTCGAAGCCATCGGAGTGGACTACATTGACGAATCTGAAGTGTTGACACCCGCCGATGAGGAACATCACATTTACAAACACGCCTTCAAAGTGCCCTTTGTCTGCGGCGCACGCAACCTGGGCGAGGCCCTGCGCCGCATTGGCGAGGGGGCGGCGATGATTCGCACCAAAGGTGAAGCCGGCACCGGCGATGTGGTTGAGGCGGTGCGTCACGCCCGTGCAGTGATGGGGGAGATTCGTCGGCTGCAAAACATGCCCGAGGAAGAATTGATGGCCTATGCCAAATCCATCGGTGCACCGTTTGAACTGGTGAAAGAGACAAAAGAACTGGGGCGCCTGCCGGTGGTCAACTTCGCCGCCGGCGGCATCGCCACCCCCGCCGATGCAGCCCTGATGATGCAACTGGGCATGGACGGCGTTTTTGTCGGCTCCGGGATTTTCAAATCAGGCGACCCTGCCCGACGCGCCGCGGCCATCGTCAAAGCCGTGACGCACTACAACGATCCCGCCATCCTGGCCGAGGTCAGTAAGAATCTGGGCGAGCCGATGGTTGGGCGAAACATCTCCTCCATGCCGGAGGCTGAGCGCATTGCCGGCCGAGGCTGGTAATTTCAGGGACGGTGGACGGTAGACCATAGACCGTCCATCGTCCACAGTCCACAGTCCACGGTCTAAAGATGATGAAAATTGGTGTCCTTGCTATCCAGGGCGATTTCGCCGAACACATGGCCATGCTTCAACACCTCGGCGTGGAAACTGCCGAAGTTCGTTTGCCGCGTCACCTCGACGGGTTAGACGGTCTCATCATCCCCGGTGGAGAATCTACCACCATCGGCAAACTAGCCGTGGATTTCGGCCTGATGGAGCCACTGCGCGAATTTGGCCAGACACACGCCATTTGGGGCACCTGTGCCGGGGCCATTTTCCTCTCCAAAGATGCCCGGCGTAATCAGCCCTTGCTCGGCATCATGGACATCACCGTCGAGCGAAACGCCTTTGGGCGACAGGTCGCCTCGTTTGAGGTGGATCTGGATATTCCCGAACTAAAAACGGCCACCCGCAGCGAGGCGCCTTATCGAGCTGTTTTTATCCGCGCCCCGCTCATTGAAAGCGTTAACACACCGGCTTACCCCCTCGCCACCCTCGCCGATGGCCGCATTGTCGCCGCACGCCAGGGCAAATTGCTGGCGACCTCTTTTCATCCGGAGTTAACTCCCGATACACGCTTCCATGAATATTTTCTTTCCCTGGTCAAAGGCTAAAACCCGGGGAGGCGTTTCGACACATTTCACAACCTACCCATGAGCATCCGCCCGCTCGATTTGCTTGATCTGCCTGTCCTTTACCGCTACCGACATGAAGTTGCCAGCCTGGATAGTACCCGTCTGCTGGTACATGGTAACCCATTGAGCACGGCTGGTCTGGTGGCGGCGATGAATCCTCGCCAACATAATTATGCTGCGCTAGCCGAAGAAAACGGGGCAGCCGTCCTGGGAGGCGTCAATCACATCCCCGGGGACGCCTTTGCCCGCTTGCATTATCTGGCCCCTGTGACCCATCTGGAACATCCCGAATTACCCGCTCTGATCGAACGACTGGTAGCCGAGGCGGGCAGCTGGGGAGTCTTTCACATCCTGGCGGAAGTCGAAGAAAACAGCGCCGCCTTTCTCCCCTTACGGCGGGCGGGCTTTTCGGTCTACGCCTGGCAGCGCATTTGGGATTTCAGCACCATTCGCGGTGAAAAAGGTGAATTTGACTGGATGCGAGTGCGTTCAGTCCATCTCCCTGCCTTGCAAAGCCTGTACCAGCAAATTGTGCCCCCTCTTTTGCATCCCATCGAACCCCTACCCGTTCAGGGCACGGGCTGGTTGTGCAATGATGGGGCAAAATGCTATTTCAACGTTGTCCGCGGCGCTCAGGGCATGGTTTTACTTCCGCTCATTCATCCCGAGACCGCTCAGGTCAGTGAAAAGTTACTCGCTTTTCTAGCCCACTTGAATGAGCGGCGCGACTTGCCTGTTTATTTTTGTGTTCGCTCCTATCAGGCCTGGCTGGAGCCTGTACTGGAAGATTTGGGTGCCACTGGCGGGCCACGCCAGGCCGTGATGGTTCGCCGGCTGACGCAAACGGTCAAGGAGCCGGAACTGACCCCCGCCCTGGAAAAAGTGCTGGGGCGAGCCAGGCCAGCTGCTCCGCTGCGCATGGAGCAAGTTAAAGAAAAACAGAGCGGTCCTGCCGGCGTGATAAAATAAAAACAGATATGACTCAACTCAAAATTACTGATGACCTCGAGGCGCTGCTCGACGTGCTCCCCGCCGATATTCGCCACGCCGTCGAACGCTCTGACGATAGCGAAAACCTGCTGGAAATCATCCTCGACCTGGGACGTGTGCCCACCGCTCGCTTTGTGGAACGCGAAGTCGTTCTGCGCGATCGAGAAGTCACCCGCGCCGAGATTGATTATGTGGACGAGCGAGTCGGCGAATTTGACGCCGATAACCGCGCCGGAATTGAACGCACCCTGCATCGCATTTCGGCCATCCGCAACCGCCGCGGTCACATCGTCGGGTTGACTTTACGCGTCGGGCGCGCCGTTTATGGCACAGTGGACATCATCCAGGACATCATCGAAAGCGGTAAGTCGGTATTGATCCTCGGGCGCCCCGGGGTAGGGAAGACCACCCTGCTGCGCGAGGCAGCGCGCATCCTGGCCGAAACCAAACGCGTCATCATCGTGGATACCTCCAATGAAATCGGCGGCGATGGGGATGTTCCCCATCCGGCCGTGGGCAAAGCGCGGCGAATGCAGGTGCGCGAACCCATGCTCCAACACGAAGTGATGATCGAGGCGGTAGAAAACCACAACCCCGAAGTCATCGTTATTGATGAAATCGGGCGAGAACTGGAGGCCGCTGCGGCCCGCACCATCGCGGAGCGCGGCGTTCAGCTCATTGGCACGGCACATGGGCAAACGCTGGAGAATCTGCTGCTTAACCCCACCCTTTCCGACCTGGTCGGCGGCATCGAGGCGGTCACCCTGTCAGACGAGGAAGCGCGTCGCCGCGGGACCCAGAAAACGGTCCTGGAAAGACGCGCCCCCCCTACCTTCGACGTGTTGATCGAGATTCAGAATCGCGATCGTTTCGCCATCCATAGCGACATCATGGCTTCCGTGGATGCTCTTTTGCGCGGTTTCCCGCTGCCGCCGGAGATTCGCACGCGCGACGCGGAGGGGAATATTCACATCGAAAAGGCCGTGCCCGTTGCTTCATCCCGGATGGATGCGAAGGAGAACCGCTCCACAAAACGCGGTCGCGCTTACCAGGAGATCACTCAGGAGACCTATGGAGAGGAGAGCGGGCCGCGCTTTGAACCGATTCGCAGCGTGCTCCAGACCGTGCGCATTTATCCCTATGGAGTAGCACGTAACCGCTTGATGCAGGCCGCCAAACGGCTGGGCGTACCAGCCATTGTGGTGAAAGATGTGACGGAGGCAGATGCGCTGGTCACTCTGCGCACCTATTACCGCGACCACCAGCAAACCATTGTGGATGCCGAACACCGCGGCTTGCCGATCTATGTTCTGCGCTCCAGCACGGTGGGACAAATGGAACAGTTCTTGAGTGATTTGTTCAACTTGAAAGGAGAGCAATTTAGCTCGGCAGACCTGGATGCAGTCCGCGAGCAAACACAGCAAGCCATTCAGGCCGTGCTGAACGGTGAACGCTGGGTGGACCTGCCCCCTGGGCCTTCGCTGGTGCGGCGGTTGCAGCATGAGATGGCGCGGCAAGCGGACCTGGTGAGCCACTCCTATGGCAAGGAACCGCGGCGACATGTGAGGATTTTCCGCGAATAAGGCAAGAGCAGACCATGTTTATTACCCTCGAGGGGCCTGAAGGATCCGGCAAAACATCGCACATTGCTCCCCTGGCCGAATGGTTACGCGGCCAGGGGTATCGTGTTTTTACCACCCGTGAGCCAGGGGGCACCGAAATTGGCGAGCAGATTCGCACCGTCATCCATGATTTGAAAAATACCGAGATGCACCCGCGCACCGAAACCCTGCTCTACCAGGCAGCGCGCGCTCAAATTGTGGAGCAGGTGATCCGCCCCAGGCTGGCAGAGGGATACATCGTCATTTCCGACCGATTCGCCGATTCGACGCTGGCCTACCAGGGTTACGGTCACCGCCAGGACCTGGGGCAGGTGCGGGCATTGATCGAATACGCCACCGGAGGACTGACTCCCGATCTCACGTTTTTGTTAGATATAGAAGTGGAAATTGGGCTGAAGCGCAAAACGAAAAAAGGCGAGTGGAATCGGCTGGATGCTTACGATGTGGAATTTCACCGTCGGGTGCGAGCCGGCTACCTTGATCTGGTGAAACAAGAGCCACGGCGCTGGCAGGTGATTGATGCCAGTCAACCGTGGCAAGTTGTTCAAGACGAATTGCGCAAAAAGATTTGGGAAAAACTAAGCGTTATTTGAACAAGGATTGATTTTCTTTCACCCAGTTAAACAGACGCTCGATGCCCTCTTCCAGGTCAATGCGTGGTTCCCAGCCCAGTTCACGTTGCGCTTTGCGATAATCGGCGTAAAAGACGCGTTGATCGCCTGGTCGCCAATCGGCATAAGTCACGGGGATTTTTCGGCCGAGTAATTTTTCCAGCATGGGCCCAAACTCAGCCCAGACAGCCAGCACATTGCGTGGCCCACCGCCTATGTTATACACTTCGCCCCGGGCCTGTTCAATCCGTTCGATGGCCGCATCGTAGGCATTGAGCAAATCCTCCACGTGTAAAACATCTCGGACTTGTTTGCCATCGCCATAAATGGTAATGGGGCGCCCGGTCACAGCGGCGATGATCAACCAGGCCAGCCAACCCTGGTCTTCCACGCCAAACTGGCGCGGCCCATAAATGCAAGACTGACGCATCACTACGGTGGGGAGTCCATAGATGCGGGCATAATCACGCACGTATTGATCGCCGGTGCCTTTGGAGCAACCATAGGGAGAATGAAAATCCAGCGGCTGGGTTTCGGGGCAACCGTACGTCAGGTCAGCGTAGCGCCAACGGGTGGCCTCTTCCACAATTGGGACATCATCCATGCCGCCATAAACTTTATTCGTGGAAGCGAAGATGAAGATGGGATTTCGACCGGAGAGACGGGCTGCCTCCAGGGCATTGAACGTGCCGAGGGCATTGGCCTCGAAGTCGGCGCGGGGATGGATGACGGATGTGGTGACTGCGACCTGTCCGGCCAGGTGAACGATCACATCGGCCTCGCGGGCGGATGCCGTTAAAAGGGCGGCATCGGTCACATCCCCGACGAGAAGGCGGAAGGCGTTTTTCCCAAACGTTTCTTCCAACCAGGCGAGGTTGATCTTTGCGCCGGCGCGGCTGAGGTTATCGTAAATGGTCACTTTCTCACCGCGTTGCAACAGACGATAGACATAATTTGAGCCAATGAAGCCGGCTCCACCAGTAATCAGATAGTTGCGCACCATAGTTTTCTCCCGATTGAATTATTGAGAATAGCTACGCTGCCGGGCCAAACACAGAGCAGCGATCATGCCAAATAGAAATCCGCCAATGTGTGCCCACCAGGTGATGCTGTTTCCCCCCAGAGCAAAGATAGCCAGAAACCACAGATTGCTCCGCACGTGAAACCAGCCTCGATGGATAAACACCCTGGTAAAGAAAGTCGGCCAGGCGTCTTGGGGTTGAGTCAACAAATGGGCAGGAACCAGCCCCCACGTCTGGATGAAGCGCTGGAGACTGCCTGGGCCGAGAGAGATCTCAAAGGAGAAGACCACCGCGTTCGCCAGGATGAGCATCCAATTCATCCAGGGAAAATGCTGTGTGCGGATAGTATCGTAGAGGGGGAGCATAGCTTATTCGATTTTGACTAATTGTCGTAATTGGCGATAGATTCCCGAAATGGTCTGTCCTTCGCGAAAGAGACCGATGCCCCCCACCAGGCCACTGTTGAGGTAATTGTAAAAGCGGCCGGTGAGTGCCACGGCGAGAGCGCCCGATTGGTCGCCGGTAAGCAAGGTGATCGCTCCCCCGAAAGCCCCCTCGAAGGTGCCCACCGCTCCCGGTAAAGAAGGGATCGCCCC
>JBMFPJ010000021.1:0-11852 GCA_049969175.1 Anaerolineae bacterium
TCTACCTGATAGTAATCGTAGGTGTGGTAACGGTGATTGGAAGCGGAAGCGAAAATAGGGTTCAGATAAATGGCTGTAATGCCCAAATCCTGAAGATAATCCAGCCGTTCGGCCACGCCGTACAGGTCACCGCCTTTGAAGCCGTAGGGGGTGGGGGGAGTATCCCAGGCTTCAAAGCGCAGGCTGGCGCGGAACGAATCCAGGCGTGGGCTGCGGGCGAAGCGATCCGGGAAGATCTGATAAAAAATAGCGTCTTTGACCCAATCGGGGGTGTGGATGGTCATGAGAACCTCGATGAGATGGTGGATAGGGAAAATTATAGCAGGAACAGGCTCCCCAAATCGTGCTGACTTGGGGGCCTGTTCCCGCGTGGGGTTTATTTTGCTCGGATCAAAGGGATTTGTGCAAAGTCATCTGGTTTGAGGCTGGCAATATCCGCTTTGCTGGAGGCATAGGTAGAGAGAATTTCCTCCTGCGTGGGCGTGCCATCCCAGGCCAGGTCAATGATGCGGGTGTGGTTGGTGTCATCTGTGCCGCCGCCAAAGCGCCATTGTTGCGCCGAGGCGGAGACGTCGCGCACGCGCCAAACGCCGGTGGAGGGGAAACCTTCCTGGCTGAGCACCGCTGCCGCATAGCCCCAGCTAGTCGGGTCGCCTTCACCAAAGACGGTGCGCGGCACACGCAGGGTCACGGTCTGTGCCGCCGGGTCAACGATGATTTTGAAGGAGACGCCGGTCACCTGTTTAGGTTCGCCGCTTTGTGTGTCGGGGGCGAGGATCTGCGGCGTCCAGCCTTCAGCCCAAATGGCGTATTCCCAGCCATTGTCCTGGCTGAGGGCGGCGTTTCGTCCCGGTAGGAGCAGACGGGCGCCCGTAGCGGCGCCGGGGTCTTTGTCCACGTACACATCCAGGGTTTGCAGTGCCAGGTTGTTCGGCGAACCCCATGGGTTGGGAATGGGACCATAGAAGGCAAAAATGATGAATTGAACTGGGGTCTTCAATGTGAGCGTGAAATGCTAAAAGAATGTTTGAATGAACCACCTCCTTTCGAGTGGATTAGCGTATGGCTTCTTCTGTGGTGGCATCGAAGATATGGAAAGTGTCCATATCGAAAAGCACTTGAGCTTGTTGTCCAACGCGCAAGCGAGAGCGGGGATCGACGCGGGCGACGAATGTGTTGCGTCCGCTCACCAAATACAGGAAGATTTCGTTTCCCATTAGTTCAGTCACATCCACTTTGACTGCCACTTTTTCAGCCTCGATGTTTGGCAGCGCAAAATCAGGGTCGTGAATGTTCTCCGGGCGAATGCCAAAGATGATGTTTTTACCCACATGGGCGTAATACGGTGCAGCCTTTTTGGCCGGTAGCTTTACCGCAAAATCGCCGGTATCCACAATCAGGTTGCCGTTTTCTTGAACCAGTTTGCCGGGGAAGAAATTCATCGCTGGTGAGCCGATGAAACCGGCTACAAACAGGTTGCCCGGTTTGTCATACAGGTTCTGCGGGGTGTCAATTTGCTGCAATTTGCCCTTGTTGATTACGGCAATGCGTGAGGCCATGGTCATTGCTTCTACCTGATCGTGGGTCACGTAGATGAAAGTGGTTTGCAACCGTTGATGCAGCTTGCTGATCTCGGCTCGCATCTGGACCCTGAGTTTGGCATCCAGGTTCGAGAGCGGTTCATCGAAGAGGAAGACCTTTGGCTCGCGTACGATGGCGCGTCCCACTGCGACGCGTTGACGTTGACCACCGGAGAGCTGACGCGGTTTGCGGTCGAGTAAATCGGTAATGCCGAGGACTTCCGCCGCTTCGTGCACGCGTCGCTTGATCTCGTCCTTTGGCACTTTGCGCAATTTCAGGCCAAATGCCATATTGTCGAACACAGAAAGATGGGGGTAAAGGGCGTAGGATTGGAATACCATGGCAATATCGCGATCTTTGGGGGCAATATCATTAACTACCCGATCGCCGATTTTGATAATGCCGCTGGTTACTTCTTCCAGGCCGGCCAGCAGCCGCAGGGCTGTGGTTTTGCCACATCCTGAAGGGCCAACGAGGACGAGGAACTCTTTATCGTCCACATGGAAGCTCATATTGTCCACCGCGACAGTCTCGCCAAACTTTTTAACTACATTCTCATACGTAACGCTAGCCATCGGATCCTCCGTTTCTGAAGAGTATTGTAAATTTATTATACCCTTCCTCTGATGTCTTTCCCGTCCGCAATCGAATGCAAAGCGCTCGAAAGCGCCTGAACGATGGCGCCAATTCCGATCGAGCGCCGTCCCAGCAGGGCGGTCGTGATCTGCACTTTTTGAGCGGCGGCTGGCAGACTTCGCCTTTTGACGGCGAGGCGAATCTGTTCCAGCAGCAAATCACCGATCTGCGCTACGCCCCCGCCTACTACGACCATCTCCGGGTTGATGAGATTCACCAGTCCTGCAATGGCAATTCCCAGGTAGGTACCTGCCTGTGCCAGGATTTGCTGGGCGATGAGATCTCCGCGTCGAGCTGCGGTAGCCACATCCTGCGCAGTGAGATGTTCCAGTGGGGCAATCTTGGCCAGCTGCGTGGCTTTTTTGCTTTGTACCGCCTCGCGTGCAATTTGGGCGATGCCAATCCCACCAGCGACGGTCTCCAGGCAGCCGCGATTTCCGCAATTGCATAAACGGCCATTCTCGTCAATGGTAATATGACCGATTTCCCCGGCTGAGCCGGTCGCACCGCGATAGATGCGTCCATCCAGCAGCAGCCCTGCGCCAACGCCGGTGCCAACCTTGATGTAAGCCAGGTTGCGCACCGAGCGCCCGGCGCCGTAAGCCCATTCGCCTACTGCCCCCAGTTCGGCGTCGTTGTTGAGGGCGATCCCGCAGCCCCAACGCTCTTCAAGCGCGGTGCGAATGGGGAAGCGGTCCCAACCGGGCATGATCGGTGGGGAAAGCACCATCCCCGCTTCCGCGACGATTGGGCCGGGAACTCCCACGCCAATGGCCAGAATGTCGTTGAGGCGCAGCTGGGCTTTTTCTAGCAATTCTCGCAACAGGGCATCAGCCTGTTCCAGGCAGACCTGCGGTCCTTGACTGATGTCGAAGGGGATTTCTTTTTCTTCCAGGATGTGTGCTGCGCTGTTGGCGATCATCATCGTCAAATGAGTGGCCCCCATATCTACCCCAGCCACATAAGCACGTTGGGGGTTGATTTCCAGCACAATCGGCGGTCGCCCCGTCCCGCTGAGACGATTCGTGCTTTCCTGAATCACCCCACAGTCCAGCAAATCATTCACAATCGCGCTGACCGCGGCGCGCGTCAGGTTCATTTGCCTGGCCAGATCAACGCGAGTAATACCGCCAGGACTAAAACGAATCAGGTCAAGAGCAGCGTGTTTGTTAATGCTCTTTATATTCTTTACGGGAATCTGGCTGAAATAGATGCTCATGGCCTGTTTTTGACAGATAAACGGGCTACTTTATAAATTTATCATATCATGCAATAAAAGTTTGTCAAGTCGTTTGACAATATTTTAAGAAAAAGAGATGGCTGCCCATGTTTGGAACAGCCATCCTTTGCCACTTAGCCGACTGAAACACCAATTAAACGACCAATGCCATAAGTGAGGGCGGCAGCCGCCATCCCTACCAGCACCTGCCGGGTGCCAGAATACCAGACGCTGCGTCCAGTCATCAAAGTAATTATCGCACCGATAATGAAAAGTCCTACCGCACTCATGGCCAGGCTGGCATAGATGGCCGTAGTGCCAGCCAAAAACAGATAGGGCAAGATGGGAAAAGCTGCCCCTACCGCAAAAAGGAAGAAAGAGGTGATGGCGGCTTCATAAGCAGACCCTCCCAATTCTTCCGGATCAATGCCCAGCTCTTCGCGCGCTAGAGTATCCAGGATGCTGTCTTTGTCGTTGACCAGGCGTTCGGCAACCTGCCGGGCCTGCTCCTCTGGCAACCCTTTGGCCTGGTAGATCAGCGCCAGCTCTTCGCGCTCTTCATCCGGGTTGGTAGCGATTTCTTCTTCCTCGATCTTGATCTGGTGTTCGTACAATTCGCGCGAGCTTTGCACCGAAAGCCATTCGCCCAGGGCCATTGAACCCGCCCCGGCCAGGATCCCGGCCAAACCGGCAATCAGCACCTCTTTATTTGACATGGTTGCTCCGGCTACGCCCATCGTCAGACTCAAGATGGAGACCAGACCATCGTTGGCGCCTAAAACCGCGGCTCTGAGAGCGTTCCCCCCGCCGGCTCGATGCCGTCCTTCCATCTGTGCTACGGCCGCGCCTGAAAGTCCACTTTTGGGGGCTGCCGCCATGGCCAGAACGCGCGCGTGGCTTTTTTCCTCTCTGGCAAATTGCTGCGCCTCCGCCTCACTTTGACTATCGTAAGCGCGACTATCTACCTGTTCATTTTGGGTGATGGTTGGCAAGATGAAGCCTGGACCAAAACGTTTGGCCAGCCAAATCATGGTACGGGTGCGCCACGAGATCTGGCGCGGGGGAATCGGCACCTGCATTTCCGTCAATTTTTTCTCCCAGGCGGCAGCATGTTTTTCCTCGGTTGCTGCCAGCTTGCGATAGAGCTCTGCCAGTTGAGGCTGCTTTTCGTTCTCTGCCAATGCCTGGTAGAGAGCCGCTCCCTCGATTTCTTTTTGACGGTTTCCCAGATATCGCTGAATGGTTTCGCTCTGACTCATTTTTTCACCGCATCCCAACCTGCGTAACGGGCTGAATCGCCGAGCTCAGCCTCGATGCGCAGCAATTGATTGTATTTTGCCACGCGATCGGAACGGGCCGGCGCACCCGTCTTGATTAGACCTGTGCCCAACGCAACGGCAAGATCGGCAATCGTGGCGTCCTCCGTCTCTCCCGAGCGATGACTCGTTACCGTCCGCCAACCCGCGCGGTGACACAACTCCACCGCCTCGATCGTTTCGGTCAGGGTGCCGATCTGATTCACCTTGACCAGCAAGGCATTACAACTTTGCTCCTGAATGCCGCGGCGAACCCGTTCCGGATTGGTCACCAGCAAGTCGTCGCCTACCAGCTGAACTTTGTTCCCCAACCTTTGAGTCAGCAATTTCCAGGATTCCCAGTCATCCTGCGCCAGTCCATCTTCAATCGAAACGATGGGATAGCTATTGACCCACTTTTCCCAAAAATCCACCATTTGCTCGCCGCTCAGCTTTTTGCCTTCCTTGCGCAGAAAGTAAGTTTTGCTTTCCTCATCGTACAGCTCCGAAGCAGCCGGATCGAGAGCCAAAGCCACATCCTGTCCGCGCCCCACTTTGAACCCTGCTTTTTCAATGGCTGCCAGAATCACCTCAATGGCTTCTTCATTGGCCTTCAAGGCAGGAGCATAACCGCCCTCGTCACCTACCAGGGTGGAATAGCCGCGTTCCTTCAGCACCGCCTTCAATGCATGGTAAATCTCGGTTCCCCAACGAAGTCCCTCTGCAAAAGAAGGTGCTCCCAGCGGCATGACCATAAATTCTTGCATATCGGTAGATTGCCAGCCCGTATGCACCCCCCCGTTCAAGATATTCATCATGGGTACGGGCAATATATGGGCGTGCACCCCACCGAGATAACGATACAGTGGCAATCCCAGGGAATTGGCCGCTGCCTTTGCCACCGCCAGGCTCACCCCCAAAATCGCATTGGCGCCCAACTTTGACTTATTCGGCGTCCCATCCAGTGACAACAATTCCAGGTCAATGGCGCGTTGTTCGGTAGCATCCCATCCGAAAAGCGCATCCGCAATCGGCCCGTTGACATTGGCTACCGCCTGCTGCACTCCCTTCCCGGCATAGCGCTTCTGGTCGCCATCGCGCAACTCCAATGCCTCGTGAACGCCCGTCGAGGCTCCCGAAGGAACCGCTGCTCGCCCCCAGGCGCCATCAGCCAGCACCACCTCCACCTCCAGGGTGGGGTTACCGCGCGAATCCAGAATCTCAAGGGCTGAAATGCCTTCAATAATTGTGTCCATTGTTCTCTCCAGGGGTTATAGGTGTTGTGAATACATCATAAACAAGTATAATCCACTTTGAAAAGCATCTGATCTATGAGTTTAAACTCATCCTTCGAATTTGACCCGCGCGACAAAAAGACTTTCTACTTCAGCATGACGCCTTTGCGTCGTGTGCTGACCTTCGTGCTCACCGACCTTTTCCGCCTGGTGATGGATTTGCACGTGGAGGGCGTCGAAAACCTCCCCGCCGATGGCCCGGCCATCGTTGCCGCTAACCACGTGACCAACTTCGACGTATTCCCCATGCAAATTGCCCTGCCGCGCCCTATTTTCTTCATGGGAAAAGCCGAACTGTTCAAATTTCCGCTCATGGACATCGTCTTTCGCCATTTAGGGGCCTTTCCCGTTTATCGCGGTGAAAAAGATCAGTGGGCGTTACGTCACGCTGCCCGCGTTCTGGCTCATGGACAGGTGCTCGGCATGTTTCCCGAAGGCACACGATCCAAAGGCCGCGGCTTGAACGTCGCCAAAACCGGTACCGCTCGCCTGGCTATCGACGCCAAATGCCCCATTGTTCCCATGGCAGTTATTGGCAGCGACCGTTTTTTCAAGCACTTTCCTCGACGCACTCCCGTTACCGTCCGATTGCTACCGCCCCTTCTGCCACAACCCGATGAAACCCCTCTCGCCTTCACCGATCGCCTGATGTTTTCGCTGGCTGCTGCGTTACCGGAAGACATGCGCGGGGTGTACCGGCGACTTCCTCCTGGATTTGAACCGCACCCTACTCCCTCGCGATGATTCCCCCCGCTTCTTCCCCGGATTTCAGCCGGGTTCCGTCAAACCGGCTTTCCCTCCTCCGCCGCGTGGCCACCCTGGCCACCTCGCAGCGTATGACCCTCTACATCGTGGGGGGCTTTGTGCGCGATCTGTTGCTCAACCGCCCGGTCAATGATTTCGACCTGGTCACCGAAGGCAATGCCATTCACCTGGCGCGTGCATTTGCTCAGCAGGCTGGCGGAAAAGTGACGATGCATCCCGCCTTTGGCACTGCTCGCTGGCTTTCCCCTCATGGCGAAACGCTCGACTTTATCTCTGCTCGCTCCGAAACCTATGCCTACCCTGGTGCTCTTCCAACGGTCACCTTTTCCACCATCGAAGATGATCTGCGGCGGCGAGATTTCACCATCAACGCCATGGCGTTACGCCTGGATGGCGAACATTGGGGCGAACTGCTCGACCCCCTCGGTGGGAAAAGCGACCTGTCTCGTGGTCAAATCCGCGTCCTGCACTCTCGCTCCTTCGTGGATGATCCGACGCGTCTGTTTCGCGCTGTCCGTTATGCTGTGCGTTACGGCTTCCAAATCGAGCCGCAAACTCTGGCTCTGTTCAACGATGAGGCCCGCACCGTCCTTTCGACGCTAAGCGGCGAGCGCCTGCGCCATGAACTCGACCTGGTCTTCGAGGAAGAACAACCTGCTGCTCACCTTTTGGCGCTTCGCCAGCAGGAATTGCTTGCTCCCCTTCATCCTGCGCTGGCGCTTGCCGAAACTGATCTTCCCCCTTTAATTCCGCCCCCCACTTCCTGGGGCAGGTTCAGATTCCCCTCCATGTTCACTTTGCAACAAGCCCTGGGTTGGCTGGTCTGGCTTTCTCCTCTTGCTGAAGAACACATTCTTTCTTTCAGTGAACGGCTGGCTTTTCCGACCAGCCTGACGCGCTCCGCCCGCGCCGCCTCATCTTTACTGACTCACCTGGTTGACTATGTCGCTCTTTCGCCCAGTGAGTGGACCGCTCACCTGGAGAAACTCCCTGATCTGGCGATCTACGCTGTTTATTTGCGTACTCAACAATCGGAGCTGGCCGCCTATCTCTCGCATTGGCGGCACGTTCGTCCCAACATCAATGGTGATGATCTCAAGGCCTTGGGCCTACCTCCTGGGCCTCACTATCAACGTTTGCTTTGGCAACTGCGAGCCGCCTGGCTGGATGGCCGCCTGACCAGTGAACTCGATGAAAAACGCCTTTTACAAACCCTGCTGCAATCCTGGCAATAGAGCGTATGTCGTCCCTCGTCCACCACCCCCTGTCCACCGTCCATCGTCCATCGTCTACTGTCAAACCCTGCTGGAGTATGCGATGAATCTTCAATATCTTTTGGATTTCACTACCTCCCTGGCCTATCGCGCTGGTCGCCTGACGCTGGGGTATTTCAACGTTGGCCTTCGCCCCGATTTCAAGCCGGATGATACGCCAGTCACCGCAGCCGACCGCGCCGCGGAGGAGTTCATCCGCGGAGAAATTGAGCGCACCCATCCCGGTCATGCAATTGTGGGGGAAGAGTTTGGCGAAGCGGGCAATTCATCGGCGTTTCGCTGGATCATTGACCCGATTGATGGTACCAAGGCGTTTATGCGTGGGGTACCGCTTTTTGGTGTGCTCATTGGCCTGGAAATTGATGGAGTAGTGCGGGTAGGGGCGGCTTACTTCCCTGCCCTGGATGAGATGTTGTGTGCAGCCGAGGGGTTGGGCGCCTGGTGGAATGGCCGGCGGAGCCAGGTCTCCACGGTGGCGACGTGGGATCGGGCTTGCGTTTGCTATACCACCCCAAAGAATCTGCTGCGCCGCAACCCGAATTTGTGGCAGCGCCTTTCTGCAGAGGCATACATGCTGCGCGGTTGGAGTGATGCTTATGGTTACCTGTTGGTGGCTACGGGTCGCGCCGAGGTAATGCTTGATCCATACATGAATATTTGGGATTGCGGCCCGTTTCCGGTGATTTTGCGCGAGGCGGGGGGATTCTTCGGTTCGTGGAAAGGGGAGGAAGGTCACAGCTGGGGGGAGGCGCTGGCCTGTAACGCGGCGATCAAGCCTCAGGTCCTGGAGATGATGCGGCTCGCGGGGGAGGAATCCAGCGGGTGAGCAGAGCGCCGATCGTGCTCAGGAGGGTGCCGAGAGCGGCGAGTGTCAGGCATTGCAGAGTCGCCAGGAAGCCGAGGAACATGCTGGGAAAATCAGGCAATGTCCAGGTGATTAGGGGGCCGTTGATGGCGAAGCTCCAGAAAAGGGGGATGGCAGTGATAGTAAGGGTGGTCAGTGTAAAGAGGATCGTCAGGGAGGCGAATCGCGCCGGGGATTGCCGCTTACGCACGAAAAAGATGATCCAGGGAACTCCAAATGCCAGGGTGGCATTGAGCATCACGCTGGCGATGATGTCATCGGCGCTGGCTACTGAGCTGAGGGAGTAGGTACGTCCCTGCAGAATGGCATAGCCGAAATGGAACAGGGCGGTGTAGATTAAGGCTCCTCCTAACAGCCAGGGGGTGGTTCGGCGAATGGTGCGAACGACGAAATTTCCTGCGAGAAGTGCAAAGCTGGCTGCCACCAGGAAGCGTGGCATGCGCTCCTGATTGAGGCGATTTTGGCGGACACTTTCCAGATAGGCACGGGCCTGTTCGGCAGGGAGGGGGCTACCTGCTGCGGGATTCTTTTGAGCGATTGCCTTCGTGTAAGCATGCAACAGGGCGTTTTGTTGCTCGGCTTCTGCTTTTTGCACCAGGCTCCGCTGTTGCTCTGTGAGGGTAAGCATTTCGAGCAGGGGGCGCCCCTGGCTGCTGGCGGGCAGTGAGGTGCCGAGCAGGGTAGCGAGGGTGGGGGCAACATCGCTCTGCTGAATAGCGGCGTATTGGCCAGGGATGATTCCCGCTCCGACGAGGACGAAGGGTTCAGTGAGCACATCGGGTTCATTACCGCCGTGCCCGCCGCGCAGGATGTGGCCGTGATCTGAAACGATTAGCACGGTATCCCGCTTCAGGTCCAGCGCCGAGACGATTTCGCCCAGGAGCGAGTCGACGCGCTGGGCGGCCGCGTTCCAGCGCGGGTCGCGCGGACCGCCTTCGTGGTGTCCGGCATAATCTACCTGGTCGAGATGAATCAGGATGAAATCGGCAGCGTTTTTTTGCAGCCAATCTAGGGCGGCAGCGGTGACCTGACGATCGGCAAGCTGGTCTTCGAGCGGGGTGTAGAATGCCTGGTCAACGGCTTCTTGTGGGATGAGTTTTTCAAACCAGTTCAGGCCGGCAATGGCGGTGCGTAACCCGGCGCGATGGGCGGCGCTGAACAGGTTATCCTGTGTCCAGGTAGGAGTCAGGTCGTAGGGCAGATTCATGACCGGGCCGTCGTTGAGTTCGGGCCAGGCGCCGGTGAGCAACACGGTGTAGCCGGGGTCGGAATAGGATGGCGGGCGGGAGTGCATGGTGGCCGTGGCAGCGTGGGTGCGCAGGTCGTTCAGGATGGGCATGACTTGCACATCCAGGGAGGTATCCAGGCGGAGGCCATCTACCAGGACGAACACCAGGCGCTGACTCAGGCGGGTGTTGAGAAACTCACCGGGGGTGGGTGGGCTCTGGTGCAGCGGTGAGCGGTAGGCATACAGGGAATCCATGAGGGCATTGGCCCACAGGTAGCTCAACAGGGCAATCAAGATGCAGACCAGGAGGCTAGTGAAAAGGGCGATGCGGGAGGGATGAGCGGTTTTCATGGGTATTGAAAAACCTGGCCTTGTGAGGTTTCCCTGCTCAAGGCCAGGTTCGATTACAGCACTTTTAAGGGAGTCAGGAGGTTGCCCAGTTCCTGGTTGGCTTTATGGACCGTTTCTTCTGCGCCGAGGACAACTACCTGCCCCTGGCGGGCGAGTTCGGCAAGGACTTCGGCCAGATCTTTGAAATGTTTTTCGCTGGTGCTTAGCACTTCATCACGCACACGCT
Organism: Anaerolineae bacterium; assembly: GCA_049969175.1. Lineage (GTDB taxonomy): Bacteria > Chloroflexota > Anaerolineae > Anaerolineales > Villigracilaceae > DAOUAN01. The sequence goes on from JBMFPJ010000021.1 coordinate 10,736, forward strand.
GGCGGTGTTCATCGCTGATTCCGCTCAGGTAGCGCACCAGCGCTGACCAGCCTTTGGCATCGGGGAGTTGATAGGTGTCGAGGTCGCCAATTGTGCCGATGATGGCTTTGACGCGCTCTTCCTCAGGCAGTTCCAGGCGGCGCAGAAAATCGGGCGTGTCATCGTAGTTTTTCAGCGTCTGGATCAGGTTGGGGTCGCGGTAGGAGAGGTAGGTCCACACACCGGAGTTGGGGTCAAAACCGGCAAAGCCGCCATAGGCACCTCCCTGGACGCGCACTTTTTCCCACAGGTAAGTGGTTCCCAGATAGTTATTGATGACGTGGATAGATCCGTGGTAGCGATAACCCAATTCGTAGAGATTGGCACCCTTGCCCACAAAGTTGACTTGTGATGGGACAAGCAGCGCTTCGGAACCGATGGCTGGTGGGGTGAGTGACAGAGAGACCCCCTCCGCGGGGTGATCGGGGATAGCGGCGACGAAATCGGTGAGGGGGGTGAGCAAGGAAGGGATAGCGGCCGGGTCGAGGGTGAGATTCAAGATCAATGCAGAACGGCGAATCACCTGGTGGCGGAGGTTTTCCAGGGTTTGTAAGACGCCCTGCCAGTCTTGATCCACGCGCTGGAGCAGATCGCGCAGGAAGAACAGGTAACTCACGCCACCGCTCTGCTCGCTGAAGCGGTCGGCGACGGTGAAGCGGGCGCGCAAGCGGCGGTTGACCACCATGTGTCCGCTGGGAATCAGGCCCGATTCCATGCCGGCTTTCTCTTCCAGGAGAATTTGCTTGAAGCGTTCGCCATCGTCGAAGCGCGCGGTCAGCAGCACGTCGCGTAGAATGGCGAGCAGGTCATTTGCCTGGGAGAGCAAGGCTTTGCCGCGCAGGAAGAACCAGGTCGCCGGCCGATTTTCGTTGAAGACGGTGTTCAACATCAGTGTTGAACCGATACCGCCAGTTTTCTGTCCGATGCGCTGATTCAGACGGACGTAATCTTGTGTTTGGGTGCCCATTTGCAACAGCAGGCGGCCAAAGAAACCCAGATAGGGGACGAGATCGGCGGGCAGGCTGGACAGGTCAAAGCCCAGGTCGAAATACAGGATGCCATTGGTGGCCAGAGGGTG
>JBMFPJ010000022.1:0-1338 GCA_049969175.1 Anaerolineae bacterium
TTGTGCCCATGATTGCCGATGGCAAAAAACAGGGCGCCATTTTGCTGGGGTTTACCCAGCCTCATTCGTTCACTGCCGAAGAGATTGCGATCAGTGAGCAGGCGGCCGGTCTGGTCTCCCTGGCGCTGGCCAAATTCCAGGCGGTTGAAATGGCACAACGCCGTGCCGAAGAGGAGGAGATGTTACGCCGGGCCGTCATGGCGATCTCTGAAACGCTGGATTTCAATGAGACGATTCATCGCATTCTGGAACAACTGGCCCACGTCCTGCCTTACGATAGCGCCTCTGTGCAATTGTTGCGTCAGGGAGAACTGGAAATTGTGGGAGGGAAGGGCTGGGAGAATCCCGAGATGGTGATCGGGATGCGCTTCCCGGTGCCGGGAGAAAATCCTAACTCCCGCGTGATCGAGACGCGTCAGCCCTATGTGCTGGGAAATGCCAAGGCGATTTATCCCACTTTTCGTCAGCCACCCCATGATCATATCCGTTCATGGTTGGGGGTGCCGTTGCTGGTGCGTAATCAGGTGGTTGGCTTGCTGGCGATTGACAGCCGTGAACCCTATCATTTCACCGAGGAGCATGTGCATCTGACCATGGCGTTTGCCAGTCAGGTAGCGCTGGTGATTGAAAATGCGCGCTTGTTCGAGGAAACACAACAATTGGCCATTACCGATCCATTGACAGGCCTTTACAACCGACGACGCTTCCTGGAACTGGCACAACAGGAATTTGAGCGGGCGCGGCGATATAGACGTAAACTTTCTATCATCATGTTTGATATTGATCACTTCAAACAAGTCAATGATACCTACGGTCACTTGGCAGGTGATCAGGTTTTGCTGGCCCTGGCGACATTGTGTAAGCAAAAATTACGCGAGGCCGATCCCATCGGTCGCTATGGGGGAGAGGAGTTTGTTGCTCTGGTAATTGAGGCGGATGGCCATCGGGCTTTTCAGGTGGGGGAGCGTTTACGCCACGAAGTGGAAAAAATGAGCATCCCTGTGCCGAATGGCGAGATTCACATTACCGTAAGCATCGGGATCGCTTCGCTGGCGAACAATATCCCCGACCTGCAAACTTTGATTGCTCGCGCCGATCAGGCCCTGTATCAGGCCAAGCGCAAGGGGCGCAATCAAGTGGTGGTGGGTGAGCGGCTACGGCTGGCCAAGGTCGCGAGTGACTTCTGCGCCAGGCAGGTAAATGAATGAATTGGGTGGCGGGCAACGTTACCTGAGCAGCCGCGCTACGTTGCGTCCTGCTGCGCCGCTGATCCCGCCTCCGCCGTGCACGCCACTCCCGGCCAGGTAGAGATGATCGAGGGGCGTTTTGTGATTGGAC
>JBMFPJ010000022.1:1348-11656 GCA_049969175.1 Anaerolineae bacterium
CCCTTTACGGGAAACACGAAAAGAACTTCGTTAGGACCATCCTGGAATGGGCCGCATGAACAGGAATTGATCGAGCAGGAGCTGACCATGGTTCAGGTCGCCTTCTGTGAGGCCATACCTTTGTTCCAGGTCGAGAGGGGTAAGGGAGGTTTGCGTACGGATGGAAGATTTTAAATTGGGGAAGTATTCTGCCAGTGTATCGATGGCCAGTTTTTCCAGCGTTTCACGGGAGGAGTTCCAATCACCGCCTTTGAGGGCATAGGGTGCGAACTGAAAGTGAATGGAAACGGTATGGCCCGAAGTGGTTACTTCCAGGTAGGGTTTTTGGGAAATTTCGCCGTATTTGGCGGCGTCGTAGGCCTTTTCCAGGTAGGGAATGGAGGGGGCAATGACGACTGTTCCGGCTGGGATGCCGTGGTTGCCATCGGTGAGCAGATGGACTTTTGCCACTGAGCCGCGCATTTTGATGGTGCGTACCTTCCAAACGAATTCGGGTGGTAATTGGGGGGCGCCGACCAGCTGTAGGAAGGTCCGCTTCGGGTCAAGGGTTGAGATCACGTTTTGGGCAAGGATCTCCTCGCCGCTGGTCAATTTCACGCCGCGGCAAGTGTAGCCTTCTACCAGGATGCTTTGCACTTCGGCTTTGGTTCGGATCTCACCGCCGTAGGCCTGTACTGCTCTGACCAGTGCCTGGGAGATTTCCCCCGCTTTGCCAACGTGGGTGTGTGCCAACCCGCCGCGATTGAGCCAGTGATGTAGCAGGGTGTACCCCGTTCCGGCAGAATAGGGGCCGGCGGTGATGCTGTGAATAGCCACAGAGGCCAGGGCTGCTTTGAGTGACTCGGATTCAAACCATTCTTCCAGGAATTCGGTGACTGTCATCGGCAGCAGGCGAATCACCTTGAGCATATCTTTGCGGCCGAGCAGGCGCAGGTCGAGGCCGAGTTCGAGCAGGCCATAGCCTTCTTCCAGGCTGAAGTTTTTGGGCAGGCGCGGCATCAGGGTGGCGTAGGTGGCATCCAGGAAGTGGGCGGCTTGGTTCATGAAGGCGATAAATTCGGGCCAACGCGCCGCGTCTTTGGTGGAAAAGCGGCGCAGGGATTCGGCCGTCCGTGTCGCCTCGCTTTCGAGGGTGAGAGGGGCGGAATCGGATTGGGGGGCGATCAGCGCTGGTTTGACGGCGACCGGCTGCGGGTCCAGGCCGAAGCGGGCGAGGTTGAGATCGCGGCAGATGTCGGGGCGGAGGACGCCGCCCGGCCACACGGCGTCCACGTCGAATCCTTCGCCAAACGTTTCGTGGGCCAGGCTGCCGCCAACGATGGGACGGCGTTCGAGCACCAGGATTTTTTGGCCCCGTTTGGCCAGATAGGCAGCTGCAACCAGGCCGTTATGCCCGGCGCCGATGATGATGGTTTCGTAGTGCGTCATAGTCGTGCGTCCTTGAGGATTTCTTTTGCGGCAAGCATGCCGGCCGCGCCCATGACGCCGCCGCCGGGGTGCGCGCCGCTGGCGCCGAAGTAGTAGCCCTTGAGCGGGGTGCGGAAGTCGGCCCATTGGGGCACGGGGCGCAGGAAGAAGATTTGATGCAGCAGGAGTTCACCATGAAAGATGTTTCCGCCGCTGATGCCGGCGATGGCTTCGATGTCTTTGGGCGAAATGACTTGCATCCCCACGATGCAGTCGCGAATATCGGGGGCATATTGTTCGATGGTGGCGATCACGGTTTCGCCGAGCTGCTTCCGCTTTTCATCTGTCCAGCCGCCTTCCACATCGTAGGGGGCGTATTGCACAAAGCAGGAGAGGACGTGATGCCCGGGCGGAGCCATATCGGGATCGATCATGGAGGGGAAGATCATGTCCAGGTAGGGGCGGCGGGAAATCTGGCCGTATTTGGCATCATCGTAGGCGCGCTCGAGGTAATCCACGCTGGGGCTGATGGAAACGGCACCGCGATAGAGGGCGGGTTGATCGGGCAAGGCGGTGAAGCGCGGCAGGCGGCTTAGGGCGAGGTTGACTTTGCCTGAGGAGCCGCGCACGCGGAAGTTTTGAATCGAGGTGATGAAGTCATCTGGCAAATGTCGCGGTTCGACGAATTGGAGAAAGGTACGTTTGGGGTCGACGGCGGAGAGGACGACGTGGGCCTCGACCTCGTCGCCGTTTTCGAGCACGACTCCCACGGCGCGTCCGTTCTTGACTTTGACCTGCTGCACCGGGCTATTGACGCGAATCTCAGCCCCAAGCACCTGGGCAGCGCGGGCGATGGCGCCGCTCACTCCGCCGGAGCCGCCTTTGGCAAAGCCCCAGGCGCGGAAGGCGCCGTCAATTTCGCCCATGTAGTGATGCAGCAGCACGTAGGCTGTCCCTGGGGAACGTGGGCCGAGGAAGGTGCCGATGATTCCGCTGGCGGCTTTGGTGCCTTTGACGGCGTCGGTCTCGAACCATTCATCGAGCAGGTCGGCGGCTGATTGGGCCATCAGTTGGGCGATCTGGTAAAACTCTTTTTCGGAGAGACTTCTTGCGTATTTGCCCAGTTTGAGCAGGCCGAGCAGGTCGCGCGGGTGGAAGGATGATGGATCGGGCGGCACCATGCTGAGCAGCGGCTTGATGGCTTTGGCTATGCGTGCCATGACGCGGCTGTATTCGTCGTAGGCTTCGGCATCGAGCGGAGAATGGCGGTAAATCTCCCGACGGGTCAGGTCGTGATCATCCCACCAGGCGATGTAATCGCCGTTGTCGAGCGGGGAAAAGGTGGAGGGCAGGGGCAAAATTTTCAGTCCGTGTTTGGGCAATTCCAGGTCGCGAATGATCTCGGGACGGAGCAGGCTGACCACATACGAAAATTCGGTGAACTTGTAGCCGGGGAAGATCTCCTCCGTCACCGCAGCCCCGCCAACGATCGGTCGGCGCTCTAGAACGACGACTCTTTTGCCCGCTCTGGCCAGATAGGCCGCGGCGACCAGACCGTTGTGACCGCCGCCGATCACAATGACATCATAGGTATTGGGCATGTGAGCTCCAGAACAGGGAGTTTTTTGCATCGAATTCTACGAATTTCTCAAAGAGAATTAGCAGCATTCGTGTCATTCGTTGCAGAATCCGTAATTACGAATAATGACTGATGAATGTGCTGTCTCAGGGGCATTGGATAATTCCCTGGGCCCAAAGGCACCCGCCGCAGACGGGGAAAGTGTTACCGAAGCAATCCTCTTCGTTCGCTTCGGACAGCTCACAGCCGCCACAAAAGGTGCAGGGAGCAAAGCTGAAGTTGTGCAGGCGTTCGCGGTAGGCCACGTAGTCGGGATCCAGCCACAGGTCGGTGAGCGAGCGGTTGTGCACATTTCCGATGACGTGTTTTTTCGACAGGCGTGGTTTGTCGTGCAGGTAACTGATGTGGGTGTGCATCAGCGGCCAACAGGGGCTGACATCTCCATTCCAGGCAATGGACATGGTGCCGCTCTCGACGAAGTTACAAACATCATTCGCTCCGCCCCAGTTGTTGCCAGCGAAGCTGACGTTGCATCCGCTGGTGAAGGCCTCGAACAGCGCCTGGCGCGTTTCTTCGTTGAAGTCCATTTTGGGCAGGCTGAGCGTGGGCACCGAGGAAGAGGGGAGATAGGCAATGTCTTTCATCGTGCGCAGGTAAAGGCGTTCGCTTTGCAGCTCAGCAGTGGGCGGCTGGAGGTTGCTCACCGAGAAATATTTGGCCCGAAATGACTTGCCGAGTTTAATCACTTTCGGCAGGTCTTTGATGTTGCGTTTCATGGCCACAAAGGCTACGCCGATTTCGGGCTTTGGAAAGTGCCCTCCCTTGCGCATTTTGTCAAAGCGCCTCAGGTTCTCGAGCACTTTGGGCAGCTCGGCGCCCAGGCGCACATCGGCATAACTTTCAGGGGTGGCGCCGTCGAGGGAAACCCATAAAATATCCAGGCCGGCATCAATCAACTGCCGGGATACGGGCCGATGCAGACGAATGAAATTTTGGCCCTCATCCAGGCGTACTTTGGCGCCCGGCTGTAGCCCAAATTGAGCGGTGACTTCGGGGGGCAGGACCAGGCGTCCCTGCTCATCTACCTCTGCCCAGGCGGTAGTGACTTTTGTCGAGATCATAACAGCTCCTTGGGTGTTCCTTCCAGTTTGCATCCAATGTCCCGAATACGCTGAATTTTTTGAGAAGTTCGTGAAAATGGGATGCAAAGAGATTTGAGCCTTTTAGCGATAAAGTTTAGCGGAGAAGCCGGGACGATTCGGATTGGTATTTCTAATCTTACCCAATTTTATCCGAAAATAAAGTGACAAAAGATAGCCGCTTGAATGACAAATGCTGGGCAAACCGTTGTATAATTCAAATATCTGCACCGAGGAGAATTTTGTGACCGATACGCGCATTCAAAAATTTGCCAAAGTTCTGGTGGAACATTCGGCTCGGGTCAAACCCGGCGATCGGGTTTTGATTGAAGGAACCACCGCTGCTGAGCCGTTGATTCGCGAATTGATTATTCAGATTCTGCAAAAAGGCGGGCATCCGCATCCGCTGGTATCTCTGCCTGGCATGATGCCGTTCAGCCAGGAAGAATTTTATCTCACCTATGCTGGTGAGGAGCAGCTGGATTTTGTTCCCACCTTTTACAAACTGGCATATGATCAATTCGAATCGCGCATCCGCATTCACTCGGCGACCAACACCCGCGGCACAACGGGCATTGATCCGCTCAAGTCACAACGGCGGGGCAAAGCCCTGAGCGTCATCTCCGAAGCACAATTTCGCCGCGGCGCAGAAGGCGTCTTTAAATGGGTGACCACGCTGTATCCCACGGAGGCGTATGCCCAGGATGCCAGCATGAGCCTGATGGAATACGAGAATTTTGTCTTTGGCGCTGTCCATGCAGATGCTGATGACCCTATTGCCTTCTGGAAGAGCGTGGAAGAAAAACAACAGGCTGCTGTGGATTTCATGAAGGGCAAAAACCAGGTCGTTTTGCGCGGCCCCAATGTGGATCTCACCCTTTCGGTCAAAGGACGCACTTTCATGAATTCCTTTGGAACGTTTAACATGCCGGATGGCGAGATTTATACCGGCCCGGTGGAAGATTCAGTGAACGGCTGGGTGAAATTCACCTACCCGGCGATTTACGGCGGCGTCGCGGTTGAAGGGGCCGAGCTGGCCTTTTCCAACGGGCGCGTTACCAGCGCTCGCGCCGACAAAAATCAAGACTACCTGCTCAAAATGCTGGAAACCGACGCCGGTTCGCGCTATTTGGGTGAATTTGCCATCGGCACCAACTTTGACATCAACCGTTTTACCGGCAATATCCTGCTTGATGAGAAAATTGGTGGCTCATTCCACATGGCCCTGGGAGCCGGCTATCCGCAGACCGGATCGCGCAACAAGTCGGCCATCCACTGGGATATGATCTGTGACATGCGCACCGATTCCGAAATTCTGGTAGATGGTGAACTCTTCTACAAAGACGGACAATTCGTCTTTCAAAAATAAGGTTCAGTTCTCTTTTGCATCGAGAGACGAGTGGGGCAACTTTTCTTCAGTGAAAATTTGATGCAGAGTGGAGTGCACAACAAACGAGCCCGTACCGGTTGCAAAAAAGGCGAGGAACCCCTTGCCTTTTTTCAATATTTTCCCACAGTGGGATCAATCGAGCGAGCATATTCATCAATCCCCCCGCGCACGCTAAAGACGTGTTGCCAACCCTGGCTAATCAACCAGGTGGTCACTGCCGCACTGCGTACGCCATGATGACAGAGCACGTAGATCGCCGTCTGCGGATCGCGTCCCGCGGCAGGCAGAGCGGCGATTCCCTCTTGGGCCAGGCGGCTCATCGCCACGACCTCGAGGCGGCTTTCGGCAATGGCAGCCTGATCCACCTCCCAGGCTTCGCGCACATCTAGCAAAAGAAAATTCTCGCCCGAAGCCAGTTTTCGGGCGAGTTCGTGAACGTCAATTTCTGGCAGAGTCTGTCCACTCATTGAGCCAGCAGGCTTTCTGACTTCAGCGCGGGCAGATACAGCCGCTCCACGTATTCTTTGACCATACGCCGCGTGCTGAATTGAGGGGTGACGGTTCGCAGCGAGGCTTTGACTCGCTCAATCCACTCGCGCGGCAAATTGCTGGGATCGCGATCGTAGTAGAGCGGGATGATTTCGTTCTCCAGGATGGCGTACAGGCTTTCGGCATCAGCACGGTCTTGTATTTCGCTGGCTTCTGGGTCTTTATCCTCGCCAATGGCCCAGCCGTTGCGCCCGTTATACGCCTCGCGCCACCAGCCATCCAGCACAGAGAAATTAAGCACACCGTTCAGACCCGCCTTCATGCCGGAAGTGCCACTGGCCTCCATGGGGCGACGTGGCGTATTCAGCCAGACATCCACACCCTGCACCAGATAACGGGCCACGTTCATATCGTAATCTTCCAGAAAGACCAGCCGCCCCCCGCTCTCGGCTTTTTTGACGATGCGGTAAATTTGCTGGATCAATTGCTTGCCGGGTTCATCGGCGGGGTGCGCCTTGCCAGCGAAGATAATTTGTACCGGGCGGTTGGGGCGATTGATGATCTTCAGCAGGCGCTCAACATCATACAGAATCAGATTGGCGCGCTTATAAGTGGCGAAGCGACGGGCAAAGCCGATGGTCAGAGCGTAAGGATCGAGCAACACGCCCGAAGCCACCACCTGCACCGGGTGAAATCCGCCTTGCACCCAGCGCTCTCGTACCCGATCGCGCAAATAGAACACCATCTTGCGCTTCAGGTGCTGGCGCACTTCCCACAGTTCTTCGGCGGGAATCTGGTCCAGCTTTTCCCACAATTCTGGCTCGTCAATGCGTTCCAGCCAATCGGCGCCCAGATATTTGTCCAGCAAAACGCGCATGCGACGCGCCATCCAGGTGGATGTGTGCACCCCGTTAGTGATGTAGGTGATCGGTATCTCGTCTTCTTCTCGCTCAGGCCAGAGGAAATGCCACATGCGCCGGCTCACTCGTCCATGCAATTCGGAAACAGCGTTGCGCCCTTCGGAGAAGCGCAGAGCCAGCACGCCCATGCTAAACGTTTCACCCCAGGGTTGTTGCCGGCGAGCCAGGTCTATGAATTGGTCGCGGCTGAGGCTCATTTCTGGCCAGAGCATGGAAAGGTATTTGTCAATCAGCCAGAGGGGAAATTCATCGTTCCCGGCGGGGACAGGCGTGTGGGTGGTGAAAATGTTTTGCTGGCGCGTCTTTTCGATGGCTTCCTCAAAAGAGTAGCCAGCAGCCACGAACTCGCGCGCCCGCTCCAACGTCAGGAACGCTGCGTGCCCTTCGTTCATGTGCCAGACGGAGGGATTGTAGGCCAGGGCACGCAAGGCGCGCACTCCGCCCACGCCGAGCAGCACTTCTTGCATGATGCGTTTGTCGAGGTCGCTCCAGTAGAGGCGCGCCGTAAGCAGGCGGTCATCCGGCTGATTGTTTTCCACGTTGGAATCGAGCAGGAAAAGGGGAACGCGCCCTACCCGCACTTCCCAAATTTGCAGCGTGATGGTGCGATCGGGGAAGGCTACCTCTACCGTCAGCGGCGCACCGTGATCCAGGATGGGCAGGGCAGGCAGGTTGGCAAAATCCAGCGGATTGTTGAGCGCCTCCTGCCAGCCATCCTCGCTGATGCGTTGGGAGAAGTAGCCCTGGGCATACATGAAGCCAACGCCGACCAGCGGCAAGCCTAAATCGGAAGCCTCTTTGAGGTGATCACCGGCCAACACACCCAACCCACCGGAATAAACCGGCAACGTCTCGTGCAGGCCGTATTCCATCGAGAAATAGGCGATGGGGCGATTGATCAATTCAGGGTGAGTGCGAGCGGCCCAGGTATCCTCTTTGCCCAGATAGGCATCGAACTCGCGAAAGACGCGGTCGTAAATTTCCAGGTAGGCCGGATTCTGTGCGACATCGTTCAGCACCGAACGCGGCACCTGCCGCAGCAGGCGAATGGGATTGTGGGCCAGCTGCTCCCACAGATCATTGTCAATACGGTTAAAGAGCCGCTGCGCATCGGGTTGCCAGGTCCACCATAAATTGTAGGCCAGTTCTCCCAGGCGGTTGATGCGCCGCGGAAGATCGAAGTGATTTGGAATTTTTGTGTGAAATACGCTCATAGCCGCAATATCATACCACAGGACATTTGCCTCTGACGTGATTAACAAATTTGCAATACAATTATAAAAAATGAGTACTGTGCAGCTCTTTGTCACCTGTCTGGTAGATACCTTTTACCCGCAAGTGGGGGAAGCGCTGGTCAAGGTGCTCAATCGCCTGGGGATGGCGGTGGAATTTCCCTCACAACAAACCTGTTGTGGACAGCCGACTTTTAATGCTGGCTTGCGCGACGAGGCGCGCTCCCTGGCCATGCATACCATCCGTGCCTTTGAAACAGCGCCGGGAGATATTATCTTGCCTTCCGGCTCATGCACCCACATGATTCGTCACAATTACCGTGAACTTTTTGCCGACGATCCGGCCTGGCTGGCGCGTGCCGAAAAGCTGGCGGCGCGTACCTACGAATTCAGCGAATACCTGGTAGATGTGCTGGGCGTGACCGATGTGGGTGCGCACTGGCAGGGAACGCTCACCTATCACCCCTCCTGCCATTTGTTACGCGGCCTGGGTGTGGATCGGCAACCGCTCCTTTTGCTGGAACATGTCCGTTCGGCTACCCTGCGCCCATTGCCACACGCCGAAGAATGCTGTGGCTTTGGCGGCATTTTTTCGGTTGAACACCCTGAAATTTCGCGCGAAATGCTCTTGCGTAAAATGGATAACATCGAAATCAGCCAGGCCGAGACAGTGGTGCTGGCCGATACCGGCTGCCTGATGCACATTGCCGGCGGCTTGCACCGCAAGGGCAGCCCGCGTAACGTCTATCACCTGGCTGAAATTCTGGCAAACACCGATTGAGTTTATGGCCCCCCCGCAAATTTTCCGTGAGCGCATTCGGCAGGCAATTGCCAACCCGATTCTGCAGGCCGCGCTGGATGCCAATGCCGAGCGGCGCCTGAAGGGACGTGCCCTGGCCTTTGCCTCGCTGCCCGATTGGCCCGAACGGCGACAACGCGCTCATGCGCTGCGCAGTGCGATCATCGCCGACCTGGAGCACTACCTGGCGCAATTCATCCAGCAGGCACAGGCCAACGGCCTGATTGTTCATCGCGCAGCCAGTGCCAGTGAAGCCAGGCAAATGGTCTTGGAGATGGTTGCTGCTGCGGCCAAAAAGAACCCTCCTGCGGCGCTGGTGGCCAAATCCAAAAGCATGGTCTCGGAAGAGATTGAACTCAACCATGCCTTGCAATTGGCCGGGCATCGCGTCGTTGAGACCGACCTGGGCGAATACATCGTACAACTGCGCGGCGAACGCCCCAGCCACATCATCACCCCGGCAGTGCACCTGCGCCGCCAGGAAGTGGCTGCCCTTTTTCACGAAAAATTAGGCATCCCCTACACCGAAGAAATTTCCACCCTCACCAACACCGCTCGCCAGGTGCTGCGCCGCGTCTTTTTAGAAGCCGATGTGGGCATCAGCGGAGTTAACTTTGGCATTGCTGCCAGTGGCGGGCTATGCATCGTCACCAACGAGGGCAACGGCCGCATGGTTACCACCCTGCCGCCCGTTCACATTGCCCTAATGGGAATAGAGCGCCTTGTCCCTACCCTGAATGATCTTGCCCTGTTTCTCTCCCTGCTACCGCGCTCAGCCACCGGCCAGAAGCTGAGCGTGTACACCCAAATCCTGCATCGTCCGTTGCCCGGTCAACAACGTCATCTGATTCTGGTAGATAACGGGCGAAGCGCCTTGCAGGATTCCCCGCTGCAAGAAGCACTGTACTGCATTCGTTGCGGTGCCTGCCTGAACGCCTGCCCGGTCTTTCGCGAAATTGGCGGTCATGCCTACGTGGGGCGAGATGGGGACATTGCTCCTTATCCTGGCCCCATTGGCTCCATCGTCTCGCCGGGGTTATTTGGCCTCAATTTTGCCCATCTGGCGCAGGCATCATCGCTGTGTGGTGCCTGCCGCGAGGCCTGCCCGGTGGATATTGACCTGCCGCTGTTGTTGACCCGTGTGCGCGCTGGCATGGGAATAGGGCAGACGACGCGCCCTGCCGACGCGAGTCGTGGCGAAGGGCTTTCTCCTCCGCTCCGTTGGGGGCTTCGTCTCTATGCCCGCCTCGCGCGGGACCCGAGGGGGTTTGCCGTTGCGCAGCGTTTTGCCTGGCTGACGGCGGTTCTCGTCTCCCCCTTTTCGTCCTGGATACGTCTACCGGCTTTCACCGG
>JBMFPJ010000023.1:0-8305 GCA_049969175.1 Anaerolineae bacterium
CCCTCCGCGCGAGTTTTTGAGCCAGTTCGACACTGTGATTTTTGTAATTGCCGCATTGGGCAATGCTGGCATACGGCACTTCAGTAGCAACCAGAATATCGTTCAAAATTTTTTCGTACACATCGCAAATTGTACGGGCGTTGCCTTCGTTGTAGAGGATCAAGTAAAAGCCTGTCTGGCAGCCCATCAGGCCGACCGAGATGAAGTTTTGCGGCAGATACTTTTGAAAGCCCCACAGCAGAAAGTGCTCAAAGGAGTGCATCTCGGTTGAAGACAGAAACTCTACATTTGGACGATTGATGCGTAAATCTACCGCGTAGACCACGTCCCCCTTGGGGCCTTGGGTAAACGAGCGCAGTTTGACGTGGGGTGCTTTCAACAAACGGTGATCCAGCTCTCCGACTGTTTGGGGGTCCCACCCCAGTTGGACAACATCTATCATATGGTCTCTCCTCTTACGAGTTGTGATTTAAGAAAACGCAGGGGTAGCGCATTTCAGCCTTTTCCTGCCAGGCGGAAGATGGCAAAGCTCTTTCCCTGTGGCGAGACGGTTGCGCTGGCGCTACACAAATTGCGATAAATGCCTGAAACTATCGTTCAGGGCTTTTTCCCACGATTTGACGTGATGATATAACTCTACCGATGCATACCCCGAATAACCGTGCTCAGTGAGTGCCTTGAAACTGGCGGCAAAATCCAGGGTGCCTTCTCCAGGGATTTCATGAAAGTGGACGATGCCTGTCAGCGTGTTTGCCACCATCTTGTCCATCAAGAGCCGACCCTCCTCATCGGTGTGGGTGCGTAAGTAAAGCACAACCGGGCGGGCGCGCTCCAATACATCGTAACTCAAGCCGGGCACCGAGATCAGGTATGTGAAAATTTCATCGTCGTAAGGTGTCGCACCGGCGAATAGCCTGTTGTAATCTACGTAGCGGATGGGCCGTGTAATGCCAACACTATCCAGAATGGACTCGAAGCGCTTTTCCTGTTCGCGGCTGGGGCGTTCATCGTAAAAGTAAACCGAGTTGCGACGATCAACAAACAGGTAATCGGCCGTTTCAGGGAAGTAAATCAGATAGCTGGCGAAGTCCAGATCCATTTTCAATCTCTCGCTCATTTTCACCAGCTTCAGATTGTAACCCTGTTGGGCATCCGAAACGTGCAGGTAGCGGGTGTAAGGGGCTACCCGTCCTAATTCGGCAATGTAATCCTTTTCGGAACAATACGCATGGCACAGATCAATGTGCAGGCGAAATTGCGGGGAATTGACTTCCTCCACCAGGTCAATCCCTTGCTGAATGGTTTCGATATACATACCTGGTTCAGGTTCAATGAGCAGGGTGATGTCATCGTCCCGCACCGATTTGAGCAGCTGATGGAGGCTATCTACGAGCAGTTCACGCGGATTGACGGAGGGATTGGAGACGTGCTCATCGCGGATAAACCCACTCCCAAAGGTTACCAGGGGAACACCCAGTTTGCGCGCCAGGTCAATGCCGCGCCGAATCAGCTGAATGCGCCGCTTCCGCCCGGCTAGATCAGGGCTCATCAGGGACGGCTCATGAGGCCGGGATGGTGTAAAAAAGTACGAAGCCGTGGCTATGCAGGCCGGTTTGACGCGCACTTCTTGAAATTTCTTTTTGATAGCCTCAACGTACTCATCGGTCAACTCAAAGGGGTTGAACTGATCGCGGTGAAAAGAAACCTCAATGCCTGGATAGCCAGCCCGATCTACGGCTTCAATAGAATCCAAAAACTTCAGGTCAGTCAGACCAAAGGTGCTGTAGCAAAGTTGAATCATGTTCTCTACTCCCGCAAGCGAGACGTGAAGCCTCGCCAGGTTGGTGAAAGATGCTTAGTAAGTGCTAATTATAACGAATTAAAGAAATTTACGAAAACGATGTAGTTAGGCTGAATTTTGAGTAATTTCCCCGGGCAACGCACCTTGCCTTCAAATGAGAAAAAGGGCGGATAAGCGCCCTTTTTCTCACCCAGCGAATCACTCGAAACTATGGTTCAACGACAATGCTGAGATATTGTCCCATGATGTAATGTCGCGGAATCAGGCAGGCAAATTCCAACGTCCCTGCCGGGGCGGGTTCTTTGAAAACGAATGCAAAAGTTTGGGTCAGGCCAGGCTTCAGGTCATCTTCTGAGATGCTGAAGAGAGCATTGGCCCGGGCGGCATTGATGGCCGTGGGATTCTTTTCGGCCGGATGCGAGATGCTGAAGTTGTGCTCGCGTCGCCCCACGTTCGTTACCGTAAATGCATAAGTCACCCCCACCTTGAACGTGGTAACATCCGATTTGACCCACATATCGCCCAGAGTTACCTGCACTGGCACAGGTCCACTGGATGGATCACCGGGGGCGACTTCGGTTGGCGAGGATGATGTGGAGGATTCTCCCATTGGCGAAGGGGAGGCCGGGGCAGCCGGATCAGCGCCCGGATTTTGGGTGGGCGCCGCGACAATCGGGGCGCTCTGTTGCCCTGATGTTCCACAAGCCGAAAGCAGAAGCGCAAAAGCCACGATAAGGAATACCGATAGATGTCTCATCTTATCTCCAATAAGTTGCGGCCGATAATTTGTGCCTCCATGATAATAAAAAAAGATTAATGTTACCTGAATAAGTTTGTGTAAGTTGGGTATGCGTGTCTAAGAAAGCGTTTTGAAATTCGTCTCTCACCACAGATAAACACGGATGAACTCCAATTCTTGATGAAAATGCTCGATAAAATCGCTTTGTATCTATTCAGACATGTCATTGCTTCGTCGTGGCGCGAGGCGCTACTCGCAATGACATCTGCAATCGTTTTTTCTCTATGGCTGAATAGTTACATCGCTTTAATCCAATTTATCTGCGTTCATCTGTGGTGAATTTTATTTTCCAAACGCTCTCTAAAACTCGAGTGAGATGAAAAGACCCCCGAAATCTGCAAGACTTCGGGAGTCTGGGTTTTTATAGCTGGCTGATAGACTTCGGTATATAAGTATTAGGCTTGCTCTTAACACGCAGATTCGTGTGGCTGCGGCGTGCCGCACTATGCTATGGCGTGGGAGTTGGCGTGGGAGGCAGAGTTAGCTTGGCGGCATCGGCAGCGGTGCGAGGCATCCCGGCCAGCACCCAACGAACAAACACCTCTACCACATTCGGTTTGAGCACGCTCTTGGGGGGCATTACGCCGATGATCTCTTTGCCGTTTTCATCCACAATGGCATGGCGTTGGATGACTTGCAGCAAATAGGAATTCGGATCGCCGGCGATAACGTTTTTATCGGCGTGATCACCGCTGGTTAAGATGTTTTCGTAGGTGTCCATGAAGTAATTGTTGCTATCCTTGCCAGGGCGATGACAGGAGATGCAGTAACGCTTTACGAGAGGAGCGATATGCACTTCATACGAGGGTACTTCGCCTTCGGCTAATGGAGGAAAGAGCGGTTTGAGCACTTCGGCCGGCGGCTCAAAGCGATCGTCCCACATATAGCGCATGAAGGTCACAATGTAGTCGATTTCGCTTTTGGTGAGCCCTTCGGGATTGTATGCCTTGCCGAAGGGGTTCATGCCTGCCTCGGGGCGTCCATGAGCAATGACTTCGGCCAGCGAAGCATCATTGAGAGTATAGAGCACGTCATGGCTGTTGATGGCGCTGATCTCTTTGCCTTCCAGGCCCTCTACGCCCTCGATTTTGGTCACTTTGCCGTCATCACCGTGGCATTCTACGCAATGGATGGAATACAGGTCTTGCCCGGCGAGGATTTGTTCGGGGAGGGTGGTGGCCACGGTCTCCTCGGTTTTTTGAGCGGGAGGAGCAAGGAAAAAGACCGCGGCGGTGAAGGCGATCATCGTAACGGCAGCCAGGCCTGAAGTCCAGACCATGGGGCGAACGGGGTTGGAGTCCCCTCGCAAGGAGAGGATGACCAGTATCAACAGTGCCAGGCCGGGGATGAATAATCCAGCAATTGCCTGCAAGATGCCGATCAGGTTGGAGCCATCGGGGGAGACGGTGGGAATGTTGGCCATGAGAGTCAGTAAGACCATGTCGAGCACGATAATGGCCATGATCGTCAGGGGCAGGGCGCGGCGGGTGTAGTAACGGTAGGGACTTTTGTCGGTGAAGGGGAGCAACGTCAGCAGGGCGATGCCAATGGTGGGAATAAGAACCGTCGCCAACCACTCGATTTTACCGATGACGGGAATCTGGCCATAGATTGCCAGGAATTTGAAGAGGAAGAGGAAATACCACTCCGGGCGGGGAACGTAGGTGCTGTCGCTGGGATCGGCTTTGGGGAGGTTTTCTACGCCTACAAAAGTGGCCAGCAATAGGAGCAGGACGAAGATGCCCAGCGAGACGATGACGTCTTTGAAGATGCTATCGGGCCAAAAGCGTTCGCCGCGTTGGAGTTCGCGTTCGTAGCGTTGGTTGATTTGTTGTTTGATTTCGTCTTTCATACTTCGCGTCCTTTGGGTCAAAGAAAAAAGCAAGACGGCTCAATCTTCTTTTGTTGGCCAGTGGGATTCGCCGTGTTTGATGATCAGGTAAAGGTGCACGCCGATCAGGGCGGCGAGAGCGCCGGGGAGCATCCAGATGTGAGCGGCGAAGAAGCGTTGCAGGGTGAGGGCGCTCAGGTCAGGACCGCCGCGCAGGGCTTTGAGGATGAAGTCACCAATGAGGGGGGCACTGCCAGCGATTTGCGTGCCGACGGTGGTCGCCCAGTAGGCTTGTTGGTTCCAGGGCAGGAGGTAGCCGGTAAAGCCCATGCCGAGGGTGAGAAGCAACAGACCAATGCCTACCAACCAGGTCATCTCGCGAGGGTACTTGTAGGAAGCGGTCACAAAGACACGCAACATGTGAATGAAAACGATCAGTACCATCAGCGAAGCACCCCAGTGATGGATACCGCGAATCAGCCAGCCAAAGGCCACATCGTTCATGATGTAATTGATGCTGTCGTAGGCGTGATCGGGGGAGGGAGTGTAGTAAACGGTGAGAAAGATGCCGGTAAGGCCTTGCATGACGAAGAGAAACAGGCTGGCCGAGCCGAGGGTATTCCACCAGTTGCCTTTGGGTTCGGGGCGATCCAGCAGGTTTTTGTAGAGATCGTTCAATCCCAGCCGTTCATCGAGCCAGTCGAAGATTTTTTGCCACATAATTAACCTTCCTTGACTTCAACGGGGATGATGGTGACGGTGCCATCTTCTGCGACCTGAAAGTCGAAATGTCCGAGAGGTGCAGGCGGTGGCCCGGAGAGCACTTTTCCTTCGGGGCTAAACTTGGCATCGTGACAGGGGCAGATGAAAGCATTGGCTTCTTCGTGCCAGTTGACCCGACAGGAGAGATGGGTGCAGCGGCTGGAAAGGATGATAATGTCTTTGGGGTCTTCGGTTTTCCGCAAAATAAAACCGCCGTAATTGCTGGCAGTTCGTTCCCAACCGTTGACTTTGGTCAGAGTGAAGGAAAAAGGGTAGGGTTTGCCCACTGGAATGTCTTTCAAGTTGCCGACGACGATAGGCTTGTTGCTTTTATCTTCCCGCAGGGCAGGCGCAAGTAAATAACCGATAGAGGGCACGCCGACGATGACACCAATGGCTCCACCAACGAGGGCGGTTACGGCCTTGATGAAATCTCTTCGGCTCACGTGAGAACCAGACATGAACACCTCCAGACAGGAAATCAACAGCAATTGTGTTGAAATCGGTGATTTTTACGCCAATGTTGACCGAATCGGACAAACAATGGCGCATATTCGGATTATAAAGGCCAATAACCAATTTATTGAAGGAAGTGTGGAATGAATAATATATGAGAATTGTCACTTTTATTCCGCATGAAATAAAGATATGCTTATAGCCCCGGTGTTCCATCTACAGGGCGCAAGTTTTTTCAAATGTATAGAAAGTAGAGGTAAAATATAGAGTCGTGCGCCAAGAACCATTCCCAAGGAGGCATAGATGGGCTTGAAACGAAATGTAAGCCTGTCCACCGCTTTGCGTTATAAAGGACAAGGGCCGATGCTGACCTTTGTCCTTCATCGCATCGGCGGGTTGGGCATGGCGATTTTTGTCACCCTGCACGTTGTCGCATCTTTTGTGGGGGGAGATGTGGGTGTTTTCATAAATGATATTTATGAAAACTGGCTCTTTCAAATTTTTATTTACTTCTTCGCGCTGTTCCACGTCATCAATGGGCTGCGAATCACCATTTTAGATTTATGGCCCAAACTGCTGGAATATCAGCGTGAGGCGATCTGGGTTGAATGGGCGGTCTTTTTACCCCTGTTTGGCCTGGCTGTGATCGTCATCCTGCGCACAGCCCTGGGAGGTTAATTATGGCAAACAAACCACGAACTTTGCCCCTCTCGCAGCGCGGCTTGAACTTTGAAATGTTGATGTGGCTCTTTACCCGACTCTCCGCGCTGGCAATGTATGTGCTGGCCCTCATCGCTATCATCGGCGCACTGATTATGGGTGCGCGAACGCAAATGAACCTGGCCGATGTCATGCGCTGGGCTTTTATGCCCAATAGCACTCATGTTCAAAGCACCAACGTCCCCGATCTGGCGCCCTGGGCTTCCACTTTTTGGCGGCTGGCTGCCAGTGCCATGTTCCTGATCGCCAGCGCTCATGGCATTCATGGCCTGGTGGTGATTGGTGATGATTACATCACCGGGGCGCGCGGCCGCAGCATCCTTCGCATTTTGAGCATCATTTTCCTGCTCAGCATCAGCGTCATTGGTCTCTACGTGATCTGGACTTCTTAGGAGTTCTGTATGGCGAATCTTCATCAATTTGACGTAGTCGTCGTTGGCGCCGGTGGGGCGGGGTTGATGGCCGGTCTCTACGCCTCGCGAGGCGCTAAAACAGCGGTCATCAGCAAACTTTACCCCACTCGCTCTCACACCGGCGCAGCACAGGGCGGGATCGGCGCAGCGCTCGGCAACCTGGAAGAAGACCATCCCGAATGGCATACCTATGATACCGTCAAAGGGTCCGACTACCTCGGCGATCAGGATGCCATTGAATTTATGTGCAATGAGGCGCCGGAAATTGTCTATGAACTGGAACACATGGGCCTGCCCTTCGATCGGACTCCCGATGGCCGCATCGCCCAGCGACCGTTTGGCGGGCACACCAACAACGTGACCGGCAAACCGGTTCGACGCGCCTGCCACGCTGCCGATCGCACCGGCCATATGATCTTGCAGACGCTCTACCAGCAATGCCTGAAGAACAACGTCATGTTCTTCGATGAATATCAGGTGGTGGATGTCTTGATTCAAAACGGAAGAGCCGCTGGCGTGGTGGCATTGGAACTGGCCACGGGCGAGTTGCACACCTTCCAGGCCAAATCGGTCATTTTCGCCACGGGTGGCCATGGCCG
This sequence comes from Anaerolineae bacterium, assembly GCA_049969175.1. GTDB lineage: Bacteria > Chloroflexota > Anaerolineae > Anaerolineales > Villigracilaceae > DAOUAN01. The sequence goes on from JBMFPJ010000023.1 coordinate 7,382, forward strand.
CATTTGGGAAATTACCTCGAATGCCTACGCTCTGACCGGGGATGGTATTGCGGTGACGCTCCGCCGTGGCATCCCGGCAGAAGACATGGAATTTTTCCAATTCCACCCCACGGGCATTTACAAACTGGGCATTCTCATCACCGAAGGCGTGCGCGGTGAGGGCGGCGTATTGATCAACGGCAAAGGGGAACGCTTTATGGAGAAATATGCGCCCAGAGTCAAAGACCTGGCCTCGCGCGATGTGGTCAGCCGCGCTATCTACATGGAAATCCGCGAAGGCCGGGGCATCAATGGCCAGAACTACGTTTACCTTGACGTACGCCCCGAAACAGTCAACAAATATGCGGCCCTGGATGGGCGCACCAATCCCGATGGCAGCCCCTACAAAGTCACCCGCGAACAAATTCTGGCCAAGCTGCCCGATATTATTGACTTCTGCCGCACTTACTTGGGCGTGGACCCCGTCACTCAGCCGATGCCCATCCAGCCGACAGCGCACTATGCGATGGGTGGCATCCCCACCAACATGTATGGCGAAGTGGTCATCGACGAGAAAAACACTGTTCTGCCGGGCCTGTATGCGGCGGGAGAATGTGCGTGTGTTTCGGTCCATGGCGCCAACCGTTTGGGCACAAACTCCCTGCTCGATATTCTCGTCTTTGGGAAACATGCCGGTATGCGTGCGGCGGAATACGCCAAAGACGCTGATTTTGCTCCGCTACCTGCCGACCCGACCGGATTCGCCCGTCAGCAATTCGATCAACTGCGCCAGGCCAATGGAAATGAAAATATCTTCCAAATCAGCCAGGAAATGAAGCGTGAAATGTTCAATCACATGGGCGTCTTCCGCACGGAAGAAACCATGACCCATGCGCTGAACAAAATTCACGAACTGCAGGATCGTCTGAAACACATCAAACTCAC
>JBMFPJ010000023.1:8315-11581 GCA_049969175.1 Anaerolineae bacterium
CAACACCGAATTGCTCAATGCCTGGGAATTGAGCAACTTACTTGAACTGGCCGAAGTGACCACTGTCTCAGCACTGGCACGACAGGAAAGCCGCGGCGGCCATGCGCGCGAAGATTTCCCCAAGCGCGATGACCAGAACTGGCTCAAACACACCCTGGCCTGGAAGAAAGACGGAAAGATCACCCTGGGCTATAAACCGGTCGTCATTACCAAATATCAGCCCAAGGAACGCGTTTACTAGTGAGGCAGCCATGCAAGTAACCCTGAAAATCTTCCGCTACAACCCCGAAGTGGACAAAAAATTCCACTACGAGACCTACACCCTAGAAGCCGAGGAAACCGATCGCGTCCTCGATTTGCTTGAGAAAGTGAAGGGCTTGTACGATGGCTCGCTCTCTTTTCGCCGTTCTTGCGCCCATGGCGTTTGTGGCTCCGATGCTCTGCGCATCAATGGCCGCAATCACCTGGCCTGCAAAACCCTTGTCCGCGATGTGGGCGATAAGATCACTGTAGAACCCCTGCTCGGCTTGAAAGTAGTCAAAGACCTGATCGTGGACATGGAACCTTTCTTCGATAACTACAAAAAGGTCCTGCCCTGGTTTATCAACGACTCACCGCTGCCCGAAGATGGAAAAGAGCGCTTGCAAAGCCCGGAGGAACGCGCCCGCTTCGATGACACCACCAAATGCATCCTGTGCGCGGCCTGCACCACTTCCTGCCCCTCCTTCTGGGCCAGCGACGATTACCTCGGCCCGGCGGCTCTGGTGGCTGCCCACCGCTTCATCTTCGATAGCCGCGACCAGGCCGCTGCCCAGCGTCTGCAAATTATCAGCGAGACTTCGGGGATGGCACGTTGTCATACCGTTTTCAACTGCACCATGGCCTGCCCGCGCGAAATTCAAATCACCAAAGCCATTGGCGAATTGAAACTGGCCACGATTACTGGCAAGATAGATTGAGTGCCCAAAAGTAACTGCCTGACCTCGCCTTCAACTTGTGCCTCGCCGCCTTCGAACGACTTGCAATGGCAGGATGGCGAGCATCTACTCCCAAAAAAACAACAAAAAGACGCAGCCAAATCGCTGCGTCTTTTTTGCTTCACGATGTTTCTTTTGGAACGAAGTACACATCCGTTGGCTTCAGCTTAGAACTGCGCAAAAAGCGTGGTCGAACCTCCATACCGATCCAATACAGCGAGGGCGCTTCGGGGTCAACCCCCATTAACCGGGTTAACAAAAGAGTATTCACGCCATCAAACTCAATCAATGCCAGCACGAATCGTCTCGGGTAAGAACTCCTCCGAGCCAAAGTAACAAACCGTGAAGGCGTGCCCTCGCGCCGGGCGATGGGTGATGTCAACCCATTTCGTCTCTGCGCCCGAATACATATCGTGGCCGCGCGGATTGGCGTAGGTGTACCCGCTTACGGGGTCGCGCACAGCGAGTAGATGCTTGTTCGCCAGGCCAGCGAACCACGGGCTATCTTGCCCATACGAATGCAGGTAGCTTGAACATGAGTCTCTCCTTTACACGTATGACTGCCTGAAGGGTGAAATTCTCTCCCTCGCCCTCAAGCGCCGAGACGGTGACATACGTCCCAGTTCCAGCGTGGCTGTGAATGGCGCCTCGCTTCGCCGCCGGGACCTGGAGACGGTCGTCGCAAAAATGTTTTTTGATCGCCCCCTGAAGTTGCCACAACGCAAAGACACCCTGCATCAAGCCGGTCGCACCTATCGGATGACCGCAGGCGAGTAACCCGCCAGAGGGGTTGACCGGACAAACCGGTGCCTCTTTGAGATCCAGCCCATAGTCAATGTTGGGCATAAACGCTTTCCCCGATTCGGCAAAAGGACCTCCCGCCATAGCCGCACAGCCCTAAATCCTCATAGGTCTGGATTTCTGACGAAGTATAAGCATCATGCCACTCCACGAAACCCAGCTCGTGCAACGGGTCAAAGACCCCTGCCATTTTATAGGCCACGTTTCCCGCTGTACGCCCGGCGCGAAAGGAATGGAGGCCAGGGGAACGCGTACCTTTCTCCCACAGCTTTTTTGTAATAAGCATGCGTCTCATCGGAGACTTCTCCTGCTCTGTGGCATACTCGCACATGAAAGTATCGTAATCCACCTGCGGACGATCGGCCATGCGCATCGCATCGGTGCCGCGTCCGATCCCGGTCACCCGTACGAGCGGACGCGGAATGCGTGCCCTGGCCGCCTCCAGCCGCCGAATTTCCTCCTCGGAGGCCAGAATGACTGCTGCCGCGCCATCCGACATCACGCAAATATCCAGCCGGGTCAGTGGCCAGGCCACCATCGGCGCATTGCGCACATCCTGAATAGTGATCCGCTGACTTTTTTGGGCGTATGGATTGTGAAACGCATTGATGTAATTCTTCACGCTGACATGCGCCATTTGTTCGACTGTGGTGCCAAATTCCTTCATGTGTCGGGCGACCATCATTTATACTGACGGGCAAAACGTTACGCTAAAATGACATTTTTGCAGTAAGTTCATTTTTCAATAGCCCTACATGTATGCCAGCAAACCTGTGATTTACTGAAATTCGCTGCTAAAATCGGCATGGTGGTAATTGCACTTTTCTGAATGATTTCAGCAATCCAGATATGGGCTTTCGTTCCGCCAGAAGGGCGAGATAAATCTCGCAGTACGCTAGGGTTGAATTAATTTGTCAATCTGCAATTACTACCCAAGATGTAAATCTATCCCTCAAAAGCGAGTGAAATGGAAACTCTCCCCACCTCTGTTTCGACTTCCTCCCCCGAATTCAAAGCCAACTTTGAACATCATCGGCGCCTGGTCGAAGAATTAAACCAGCGCCTGCAACTTGTCCGCCAGGGCGGTGGCGAGACGTATCGTCGGCGTCACGAGGCCCAGGGCAAGCTCTTTGTGCGTGAGCGCATTGAACGTTTGCTGGACCCCGGCTCGCCGTTTTTGGAGCTCTCTCCGCTGGCAGCCTGGGGTATGTACGGTGACCAGGCCCCCGGCGCCGGCATTGTGACCGGCATCGGTCGAGTTAGTGGGCAGCAGGTGATGATCATCGCCAATGATGCCACGGTCAAGGGCGGTTCGTATTTCCCGATGACCGTCAAAAAGCACCTACGCGCCCAGCAAATTGCGGAGGAAAACTATCTGCCCTGCCTGTATCTGGTCGATTCTGGTGGGGCATTTTTGCCGTTGCAGGATGAAGTCTTCCCCGATGCCAACCACTTTGGGCGCATTTTTTATAATCAGGCGCGCATGAG
>JBMFPJ010000024.1:0-11544 GCA_049969175.1 Anaerolineae bacterium
CCCATTTGATAGGCCGCATCGAAAATTTGTTGATTGTAAATGGGATCCACAGCGTTCATGACCAGGTTCACCTCATATTTACGGATGAGGGCCTCGATCATGGACTGGTTGGATGCGTCCACGAATTCAACCGGGAACCGTTCCGGATCGTTCAAACGGGCGGCCACCTCGCGGGCGCGCTCCAGGTTGTAATCCGCCAGCACCATTTGCTTTAACCACGAACGCGGCCTGGCAATTGCGGCAATGGCTTCCCCCACTCCTCCCACGCCGACTAATAAGACTTTCATACACTCCTTTCGAATGGCTCCGTTGCCCGTCGTCTGCGGGGCGGACAAGTTTATTTGCGCCGCGCCCGGCTCAAAATCCGGGACGAGGCGGTATGACCGAGATAAAAGACCGGCTCGCCCCACGGCGTCTTCTAAAAGTAGACTTCTTTGACGATTTTAAGATGCATGAACGATTCGGTTTCGCGCACGCCCTCGATGGGAGCCAGTTTTTCGGTCAGAAAGCGCAACAGGTCGGCATGATCGCGGCAGACGACCTCGATGATGATGTCATATCGGCCACTGACGATAATCAGGTAAAGGACTTCTTCCAGGGCGGCAATCTGGCTGGCGACCTGCAACATGCGCGCCCCATCGGTGCGAATACCGATGATCGCCATCGTTTTCAGGCCCATGCGTAAAGGGTTGGTGATGGCGACAACTTTGAGATACCCCAATTCCACCAGGCGATTATAGCGTTGACGGATCATGCCCGGTGAGACGTTCAATTGGGTAGCAATCTGCGAAAACGCCGTGCGCCCATCCTGCCGCAAGGCTTCGATGATTTTCAGGTCTATCTCATCAAGGTATCCCGAAGATTCAATGCTATTTTGGTTCTGAATAGGCATATTTTATGATTATTTTGCATGAAAGTCAACAAAATAATGACGATTTCACGCAAAATACCCTTTCTTTCGTCAAAATGTGAGACTCTATAATTATTGCTTCTGTATCAACGAACACGAATGCTACGAATTTTCTTCGTGAAATTCGATGCAAAAGATGTAAAAGCACCCCCGCAGGAACTTGGGAGGTGCTTTTACCATCCATGGGCTACAAAAGGAATTTACTCGCTACCTTTGACTTCTGTCCAGATCTGGTCGTAGAGCGGTGTGGCTTCGCCAACGTCACTAATGCGATGCGCCTTCTGGAAAGTCTCGGCAGGCGGGTTGGTGATGGGTGAGTTGATGAAGGGGTCGTAGAGATCAGGATGATTGTTCTTGGCAAATTCCAGGGCGGCTTTGTTCGGGTTCAAGTAGGGGAAGTCGCGCAACATGAGATAGAACAAGTTGCCTTGCATGGTGTAATTCAACCAGGCATAAGCAGCATCCAGATGAGGAGCGCCAACGGGGATGGCCCAGTTATCCTGCCAGATGATCGGACCTTCAGTAGGATAGACAAAGGTGAAGGTCGGGTTTTCCTGGTGGGCCGTGTAGGCTTCGCCCGTCCAAACCACACCCAAATCCACATCACCGGCGATCAGCGCTGTCTTGGGGCTATCGCTATCAAACAGTTTTACATTCGGGATCAGCTCAGCCAATTTGGCTTTGGCTTCATTGAGCTGGGCGGGATCGGTCGTATTGACATCGTACCCCAGCGTAAGGAGGGTCATCCCGATGATGACGCGCGAGTCATCCAGCAACACAAGGCGCCCGGCATATTCGGGGTTCCAGAGATCGGCGTAGGATTTGGGCGGATTGGTGACTTTATCCGCGTTGTAGATAATCGCGTCGAATCCGCCTTCGTAGGGAATAGTATATTCGTTGCCCGGATCAAAAGGCTGATTCATATAGGCCGGGGCGAGGTTATCCAGAAAGTTCAGCTTGCTTTTGTCCATTTTTTGAAGCATCCCATTGCGAATCATCAGGTTGACGATGTAGTCGGTGGGCTGGACAAGGTCGTAGTTGGTACCACCGGCGGACAGTTTGGCATACATTTCTTCGTTAGAAGAATACTCGTCATGGTTGATTTTGACCCCATATACCAATTGAAAGCATTCTTTCCATTCAACGGGAATGTACTCCGTCCAGACAAAGAGGTTGAGCTCTTTGGAAGTCACTTCGATTTTGCTTTCCGGTTCGGGGCAGACAAAGCCAGAAGCAGTGACTTTGGAGCCGGCAGTCTGTTTACCACCACCACAAGCGGTCAGCAACAGGCTGGCCATCACCAGCAGGGACAACAGAGTAAAAATCTTGCTTCTCATTTCTTCCTCCTTCGGGAATAGATTGAATTGAAGTGGGCAGGGTGTTTCCAACGGTTCAGGTTTGTCGGCTTTGGATACGTTGCAGCAGAAAGACCGCCAGGAACACCACCAGTACCCAAATTGTGGAAAGCGCGTTCACCTGGGGGGTGATGATGCGCCGCAACAAGCCATAGACGTAAATGGGCAAGGTCGTTGCCCCGGGCCCCGTAGTGAAGAACGTGATCACAAAATCATCCAGCGAAAGGGTGAAAGCCAACAAAGCACCGGAAAGCACCCCCGGCAGGATCATGGGGAACGTCACCCGCCGGAAAGTGATCCATTCATTCGCACCCAAATCCATGGCTGCCTCCTCGTAGGACTTATCAAAACCTTGCAGGCGAGCCTGTACGACCAGAGTGACAAAAGGAACACTAAAGGCAATGTGAGAAACAATAACCGTCGGCAGCCCCATCACAAGGCGAGCATTACCAGTAAGGCCCAGGACGCCGTTCAAAAACGTAAACAGCTGACTGAACAACACCAGGATCCCAATGCCCATGACGATTTCTGGAATCACAATGGGAATGTAGAGCGAAAGTTGCGAGAAAGATTTGAGGCGAAACTCGTAACGTTGCAAGGCAAGGGCGGCCATCGTGCCAATCACTGTGGCGACGATTGTCGAGATAAAAGCAATGGTCAGCGTGTTTTTTGCCGCCTTCATTACTTCAGCATTATGGCTCAACTCGCAAAACCAGTGAAAGGGGCCACACGGACTTTGCAGGACGGTGCTACCATCCATTTGCAGAGGGCCGAATCGGGTAATAAAGCCATCGAAGAAAATGTTCGTCCGCGAGGCGTTGAAAGAAAACAACATCAACCCAACAATCGGCGCATAGAGAAAGAAATACACCAGTACGGTTGCAACCCGTACAAAGGAAGAGCGGTGATATGGATTCATGCAGCCACAATCTCCTCGCCAAAGCCAAATTTACGTGTGTAGAAATACATCACGATTAACGTCATCGCCATCAGAATCAACGATGCGGCAGAGCCGAAAGTCGGATCGCGCGCATCCAGGAACTGACGTTGAATCAAATTGCCCACCAGAATTACCTGCTTCCCGCCCAACAAATCGGAGACAACAAACGTACCCATCACCGGTACAAAGACCAGCACTGTGCCAGCGACCACGCCCGGCATCGAAAGGGGAAGGGTCACCCGCAGAAAGGTCTTGAATGGATTCGCTCCCAAATCTGCTGCCGCTTCATATAGGGAGATATCGATCTTTTCCAGCGAAGTGTAGATCGGCAAAATCATAAAAGGGAGAAACTCATACACCATACCCACCAAGACAGCGCCAGGGGTATAAAGCATCTCCAGAGGCTGAAATGGGATATGCAGCAGGCCAGCGATCCAGCTCAAAGCGAGGTTGATCATCCCTTCCTTGCGCAGCAACATCATCCAGGCATAGACACGAATCACAAAATTCGTCCAAAGCGGGATAAGCACCAAAAACAGATAGGTATTCCGTTTTTTCGGGTGAGCCCGGGCAATAAAATAAGCCAACGGGTAGGCCAGCAAAATGACTAACACTGTCGTGTTGAAAGCCAGCGAAATCGAACGCCACAAAATCTGGAGGTACAGCGGGTTGAAACAGCTCGTCTGTCCCGCCGGGCAATCAGTGGAAAAACCCGCCAGACGGACATAATTATCCAGCGAGAAGGTGAAGATGACATTCCCTTCCGGGCTGCGCTTACCGAAGCTGACAATCAGCGTCAAAAACAGGGGAATAATCAGCAAAACCACCATCCACAGCAAAGTAGGCAAAATGAGCAACGTCCCCTGCAAGGATTTGTCTTCGCGCAATCGCTTCAACATAAGCCTACTCCTTGGCCAGCACCAGCGTATTTTCGGGCATCAACACCAGCCAGATTTCCTGCCCAACCGTATAAAACGAAGACGGATCCAGACGGGAAAGGCGGTTTTGTTCCCAAACCTTAAACTTCACCCCGTTCGCTTCGGCAATGAGGTGAGTATCCGAACCAATGTAAACAGTATTCACCACTTTCGCGCGGAAGGAATTCATGCTGAGCGGCGTTTCGGCAATACGAATCTTCTCCGGGCGGATCGAGACAAAGACCTCCTGCCCATTGACCAGACCCTCTACCGGCATCCCCCGAATCTCCCCATTTAAGCCGGGCACAAACACCACCGTCTCGCTCGCGGACTGAGACTGGATTCTGCCCTCAAAGAAGTTAGATTCCCCGATAAAGTCAGCCACGAAGCGGTTTTTCGGTCGCTCGTAAATCTCAACCGGCGTGCCAACTTGCATTACCTTACCTTTGCTCATCACCGCGATCCGATCAGACATGGTCAACGCTTCTTCCTGATCATGGGTAACGTAAATAAACGTAATACCCAATTGCTGCTGCAAGGCCTTGAGCTCCAGTTGCATTTCCTTGCGCAGCTTGAGATCGAGGGCGCCCAAAGGCTCATCCAACAACAAAACATCTGGCACTTTGACCAGAGCGCGTGCCAGGGCCACCCGTTGTTGCTGGCCACCCGAGAGCTGGCGCGGGTAGCGCCGCTCCATGCCGGTCAACTGCACCATCTCCAGGGCGCGCCCCACCCGCTTTTTGATTTCTTCTTTCGTGGCACCTTCCATTTCCAGCCCAAACGCCACATTCTGGTACACCGTCATGTGTTGAAAGAGGGCATAGTTCTGAAACACTGTATTGACCTTCCGTTGGAAAGGCGGTGTGTGCCCCATCGCTTTCCCTTCAATAAATACTTCACCGCTGGTTGGCCACTCAAAGCCAGCGATCATTCGCAGCGTTGTGGTTTTGCCACAGCCCGAAGACCCCAGCATCGAAAAGAATTCGCCATTGCGAATGTGCAAATCTACGTGATCCACTGCATTGATCGTTCCCCCTTCGGGAGTCACAAAGGTTTTTACCACATCCCGCAACTCAACCGCAAATTCGCTCATCTCCTGCTTCTCCTACCGTTTTTTTTGAAATTTTATCTTCTCCGAAAACACTATTTTACCGAAAGAGTTCTCGCCGCTTCTTGAAGAGTATCCTCCAGGCGCTCCAAAACCTGGTCAATCTGCTCATAAGTGATCAACAACGGCGGCTCGATGCGAATGGTCTGCGAGCTGGTCAGCGTACCGGCCACCAAAACCCCTCGTTTGAACAAACCCGCCGCGACCTTATACCCGATTTCCGGGCTGCGGAAATGCATGCCGATTAAAAGACCTTTTCCTGTAATTTTCTCATAAATTTGGGGATAGCGCAGAGCCAGATCTTTCAACTTGGGGATGAAATACTCCCCTTTCGCCGCTGCCTGCTCCCACAGGCGATCCCGCAGCGTCACCTGGATGGCAGCGATTGCCGCCGAACAAGCCAGCGCGCCTCCACCCGTCGTTGTGGTGTGCATGAAAGGATTGGGGTACATCAACACCTGCCAGATCTCCTCCGTAGAACAAAATGCACTGACCGGCATTACACCACCGCCCAGAGACTTGGCCACAGCCAGAATATCCGGCACCACATTCCAATGATCCACACCCCACAGCTTGCCCGTGCGCCCCATGCCGGTTTGGACCTCATCTGCGATCAGCAAGACACCATACTGGCGCGTTACTTCACGGACACGTGGCCAAAAATCATCTGGCGGGACAATGGCCCCCGCTTCGCCCTGAATCGGCTCGAAGACGACTGCGGCCACCCCGACACCGATTTTTTTGCAAATCTCCAGTTGACGCTCCACCGCGTCCGCATCCCCAAACGGGACGTGATAAACTGGCCCGCCATACAGAACCCCGGCCGGCTGACGGTAATCTGCCTTGCCCATCAACGAAAGCGAGCCGAGAGTCTTGCCATGGAAAGCACCAGTAGCCGCGATGAACGCTGGTTTTTGGGTATATAGCTTTGCCAGCTTGAGCGAGCCTTCAATGGCTTCTGTTCCTGAGGCAGCGAAGAAACTGTACTTCAGGTCGCCAGGAGTAATCAGCGCTAACAGCCTGGCCAACACCCCTCGCAAAGGATCGATCAACTCCTGAGACGGCATAGGCGAGCGCTCCACCTGGGCTTTCACCGCCCGGACGACATCGGGGTGACACCAGCCCAGGTCCATCATGCCGTAGCCACCCAGACAATCCAGGTATTCGCGTCCCAACACATCACGGAATACCGCCCCTGAGCCGCTCCACTCCACCGCAGCCCAATCCCCCGCCTCCGTGACCGACTTGCGGTATTCCAACCAGCCACGGTTAAAATGTTCGGCAAAATTTTGCTTGGATTCTTCGATAATCTGGTGAGCTTCGGCTTCATTCAGCTCACTTTTCTGGATGATTCCTATCCAGCGTTCTGCATATTCCAGCGCAGCTTCTATGTTGTTCATAATATTTTTGCCTCGTTTAGAATTTTCGGCTCCACTCTTTCGGCCAGCGTTCTACGATCACTTTCTTTTGGGTGAAGAATTCAACCGCATCCATCCCCTGAGCATGTAAATCACCAAAGAAAGATTCCTTCCACCCACTAAAGGGATAAAAGGCCATCGGTGCGGCAACGCCAATGTTGATGCCGATATTACCGGCCTCAGCTTCGTAACGGAAGCGGCGCGCAGCATAGCCATCTGAGGTGAACAGGCTGGCCTGATTTCCGTAAGAACCCCGGTTGACCAGTTCAATCGCCTCATCAATAGTATTCACATGCATCAACCCCAAAACCGGCCCGAAAATTTCGGTGCGCGCCACATCGCTCTGCGGGGGAACATCCAACAGAATTGTCGGGCGGACAAACGAACCGCGCTCGTAACCAGGAATCACCGCTCCCCGTCCATCCACAGGGATCGAGGCACCCTGGGCAACCCCCAGACCAATTAACTGTTCAATGCGAGATCTGCTTGCCTGATTGATCACCGGCCCCATTTGCACGCCTTCATCCAGGCCATAACCGACTTTGCGCGTGGCTGCTGCGTCGCAAATCATCTCTACAAATTGATTACGCGCCGATCCAACGGTCACTGCCAGCGAAACCGCCAGGCAGCGCTGACCCGCACAGCCGAAAGCCGAATCGGCAATGATACGGGTGGCCATGTCCATATCGGCATCGGGCATGACGATAACCGGATTCTTGGCTCCGCCCTGTGCCTGGACGCGTTTCCCATTCGCGGCCGCGCGGGAATAAATGTACTTTGCAGTTGGCGTCGAGCCAACAAAAGTGATGGCACGAATGAGGGGATGATCCAGAATGGCATCCACAGCATCCTTGGCCCCATTCACCATGTTAATCACGCCCTTGGGGAAACCTGCCTGCTCGATCAATTTGAAGATCAGCTGCATGGTCATGGGCACTTTTTCGGAGGGCTTCACAATATACGGGTTGCCAGTCGCTACCGCGTAGGGCAGATACCAGAAAGGAATCATGCCAGGGAAGTTGAATGGCGCAACCGTAGCGCATACCCCTACCGGCTGGCGCAACATGATTTCATCAATCCCTGGGGCAATATCTTCCGAGATTTCGCCCTTCATCAGCATGGGAATACCGCAGGCCACCTCGACGTTTTCAATGGCACGCACCATCTCGGCTTTGGATTCTTCAAAGGTCTTGCCCGCCTCGTTGGTAATGGTGCGCGAGATTTCGTCAAGGTTCGCCTTGAGCAGGTCGCGCAGACGAAACAGGTATTGGATTCGCTCCTGAGCCGGGACCCGCCTCCAGATCGGGAACGCAGCGGCAGCCGCCTGAGCCGCGGCGTCTACTTCGGCAGATCCGCAGAGGGGCGTGCGCGCCATTCGCTCGCCGGTCGCCGGGTTGATCACCTCCACGTAATCTTTAACTTCAGGTTTTATCCACTCGCCGCCAATGTAATTTAGAATTTCCATAACCACCTTCCGCTACACCGTCAATGGATCCATAATTTCTGCCAGACCTTCATCAATCAAGGTCAAACCTTCTTCCAGTTGTTCTTCGCTGATAATCAGCGGGGGTACAACAAAGAGAATGTTCTTGAAGTTGAAGACATATATTCCCTGTGAGATCAGGAAGCTCTTGAGCGCAGTCAGATCCAATGGCTCTTTGCTTTGCCGGTTCTTGACCAATTCAAGCGCAGAGAACAGCCCAATGTAACGCACATCGCCCACCGCGGGATGTTTTTCCTTCATCTCTTTCAGGCGTCGGCCCAGGTATGCCCCCACCTTTTTCGCATTCTCAAAGATTTTGTCTTCCTCATAGACTTCAATAGTAGCCAGGGCAGCCGCACAAGCCAAGGCATGACCATTATAGGTAAGGCCAGCAAAAAGCATTCGATCTTCAAAGAATTGCGCAATTTTTTCGCGCACAATCACCGCCCCCAACGGAACATACCCCGAAGTGATACCTTTGGCAGTAGTGATGATGTCCGGTACGACTTTCCAGTGATCGACAGCAAACCACTCACCGGTTCGCCCCCAACCTGACATAACCTCATCAGAAATCAGTAAAATGCCGTATTTATCGCAGATTTCACGGATGCGCGGCCAGTAATCGTCGGGCGGGATGATCAGGCCATTGGTACCGGTCACTCCCTCGAGGATGATCGCAGCGATCTCTTCCGGACCTTCATGCTGGATCACCTCTTCGACGTGGCGGATACACTCCCGATGGCAGGTCTGGGGTGTCCAGCCGAAGGGACAACGATAGCAATATGGATCCAAAAAATGAACGACGCCGGGCATGGCCGGCTCAGCCGCCCAGCGACGATAATCGCCCGTCAGAGCAATAGCGCCGTGCGTTGCGCCGTGATAAGAGCGATAGCGCGCCAGGATTTTATAGCGTCCGGTGTAAAAGCGGGCAATCTTGATCGCATTTTCGTTGGCCTCCGCGCCACCCAGAGTAAAGAAAGTTTTCTTCAAATCGCCCGGCGTGATCTCGGCCAGTTTTTTTCCCAGCAAGCCGCGTGGTTCGGTAGCCATCGAAGGCGAAGCAAAGGTCAGGGTAGCAGCCTGCTTCTGAATGGCCTGAACGACTTTGGGGTGTTGATGGCCGACATTGGTGTTGACCAGTTGCGAAGCCAGATCAAGATAGCGCTTTCCCTCTGCATCCCAAAAATAAACGCCCTCCGCGCGAACTACCGGAATGGGGTTGACCTGTCCCTGCACAGACCAGGAGAAAAAAGTGTATTCTTTGTTGAGGGCAACGATTTCTTTTGCCGTAAGTTGGTTCATGAAAGCCTCCATTTCGTCCTGCCACCGCGGCCCACTTACCTTTTCACTTCTTTCACAATTTCAGCATACACTTCCAGAGTTCGATCAATGTCGGCGTCACTGTGCGAGTAGCACAAAAACCAGGGTTCACGGGGATCGTGATCGGGCATCACGCCGCGCTCAATGGCGGCGTCCGTCAGCCGCAGGTAGTAATCGCGATCGCTTTTGGCCCAATCTCGCTGACAGGTCATGCTCTCCACTCCCACCGCGAACGAAAACATCGCCGGGTAGCCGCTGAACACCGCGGGGATGCCGTTTTCGTCAAAAATTTCTTTCAGGCCAGCCATCAAGCGCTGTCCCTTTTGAGCAATCTCGGCTAAAACCGGTTTTTCTTTGAGAATTTTCAGGGTGGCATAAGCAGCAGCAACACCTGGCTTGTTGTTGGTATAAGTTCCTCCCTGGGCAACGCCGTGACCGATGATGGACATGATCTCTTTTTTGCCGCCAAAAGCAGCGATGGGATAACCGTTTCCCAGCGCTTTGGCATATGTTGCCAGGTCTGGTCGAATGCGGTAGAATTCCTGCGCGCCACCGTTGGCTATACGAAAACCAGTCTTGACCTCGTCGAGGATGAAAACCGCGCCGGTTTCATCGCATTTGCTGCGAATCAGATCCAGGAAACCTGGTTCGGGGAGGATCGCGGCGCAATTCCCCTGACACGGCTCCGTGATCACCGCAGCGACCTGTTCACCATACGATTTCATCACCCGTTCAAAACCTTCAAAATCATTGAACGGCAGGGTGATAATCAACTCACCCATCGTTTTCGGGATCCCAGAAGACGCCGCAACCGGGATCGGGTTACGTCGGTTGCCGTAGGCTTCGGCAGGTGCATAAGTAGACCACAAAGTGTGATCGTGAAAGCCGTGGTAGTTGCCCTCAAATTTCACAATCAGTTCGCGGCCGGTGTAGGCCCGTGCCAGGCGAATGGCATGCATGGTCGCTTCGGTGCCGGAGCAAGCCAGACGGACCATCTCCACCCCTGGGCACAGCTCGACGATCATCTCCGCCACGGCAACTTCCAGTTCGCCGGTCATGGCAAAAAGTGTGCCTTTTTGGATCTCTTCCATGACTCTGGCATCTACTTCATCGTAGGCATGCCCCAGGATGATCGGCCCAAATGCCAGGCGATAGTCAATGTATTGTTTTCCATCCACATCCCACAAGTAGGCCCCTTTGGCCCGTTCAACGTAGGGGGTTATCCCCTCTCCCCAATAGCGGAAATTAGAATTGACGCCCAATGGAATGACCTGTTGCGCCCTTTTTTGCAGGGATTGCGTTTTGGGTCCAAACATAGCAAATTCTCCTCCGACAGGTTATGGTTAGATTATTTTCTCATCGATGGCAATGCCGCTGGCAATTCGCTCCGGGACTCGCCATTGATAGACGTCCTTCAAAATAATCGGCACGATGGAGGTCGTGGTCTTTCGCACCCCCGGAAGTTTACGTACCACTTCTGTCACAAAATGATAGATTTCGGCTGTATCTTTGGCTACAACTTGAATGCTGACATCCGTTTCACCAATACCACAGGCGACATAACTGATGTTGTCAAATTCGGCGAGTTTTCGGGCCACATCCAAAATTTGATCAGCTTCCACTTCCAGCCATACGTCAGCAATAGTAGAAAGGCCAAACGCCTGCGGACGGACTACCGCTCCAATGCGAATCACCCCCTCCCGCAACAAACGATCCATTCGATAGCGAACCGCCCGTTCCGAAATATTGCCCACCCGGCGGGCAATTTCTGAAGCCGACATGCGGCCATCTTCCAGGAGCAAATTGACAATTTTTATATCTACTTTGTCTATTTCATACATATTTTTATTTTTTCTTTTCCGAATTTTACAATTGCGTTGCAAATATACATAGTTTCTTGCGGGCTGTCAAGGAAATGAGCAAATATGCAGCAATTCTAAATTTGGTTGTTGCTTGCTACGGAAGAGAGAGGTTGAAGGGATGGATTTCGCCGGGGCAGGCAAGCCATGCAGGGTGGAAAATCCCGCAGGAGAAGGCGTGGGGGGCATCCAGGCAAGCCGAATCTCCCCTCTGCTCCGCCAGGACCAGAGCGC
>JBMFPJ010000025.1:0-11204 GCA_049969175.1 Anaerolineae bacterium
CGTGGCGGTAGAGCCAGCCGGCCCTTCGGCTGAAGAGATTTTTCGCCAGATTGGCCGGGAGCTGCGCCAGCGGCGCGAATTGCTCAGCCTGACGCTGGAGGAAGTGGAACGTCATGTACACATCCGCGTTGCCTTTTTGCAGGCTCTGGAAGAAGGTGCTGACGACCGCCTGCCTGCGCCGGTGCAAACGCGCGGGATGCTGGCCAATTATGCGATGTTTCTTGACCTGAACGCGGATGTGTTGCTGCTGCGCTATGCGGAGGCGTTGCAAATTCGCCATCGGCAGCGCCATCCGTACCGCTTCAGGCCGCGCCAGGGATTGGCGCCTTTGCGTCCCAACCCGTCACTGTTACGCAGTTTTATCGCCGGTGACCTGTTGTTCGGCCTGGGTATGGTGGCCCTGTTGGGGGCGCTGGCCGTTTGGGGGGTGGGACGTTTGTTTGCTGCGTCGGCGGGTGAAAGCCCCCTGCCGACGGCTCCCTCCATCCCCCAGGTGTTGGCCGAGATGGTCGCTCCAACGATCACACAGGAGGTGACGCTGATTCCGGCGGCTGATACGCCGTTGCCTACCCTGGAGACACCGCTTGCTACGCTCGAGACGCCTGGCCCGCCGGCCAATGTCAATGTGATGGTGAACATTGTTGCCCTAGAGCGGACTTTTATGCGCGTTTTTGTGGATGGTAAGATTGCTTTTGAGGGCCGGGTGAGGCCTGGTTCGGTGTATCCTTTTGAAGCGCTTAGCCAGGTAGCGGTATTGACCGGTAATGGTGCTGCCCTGCGCGTTACGTATAATGGGCAGGATATGGGTCTGCTCGGCGGAGTTGGGGATGTGGTCAATGTGCTTTTCACGGTGAGTGGCGTGATGACGCCTACCCTGACGCCTTCGCCAACTGCCACGCTGACCCCCGTGGTCACGCCTTCGCGCACGCCGACGATCACTTCCACACCCAGTGCCACGCGTACGCCTTCGCCTACTCCCACCATTCGACCTTAGGACGGTTTTTGTGCCTAAAAATACGTTTCATCTGGTTTCGTTAGGATGCGCCAAAAATACAGTGGATTCTGATTCGATGGCGCAGTTGTTGATGCAGGATGGTTACCAGCCGGTGACAGATCCGGCGCGGGCCAGCGTGTTGATTGTCAACACCTGCGGTTTTATTGGCCCGGCAAAAGAAGAATCCTTCAAGGAGCTGCGTAAACTGGCTGCCATCAAGCGACCGGATCAGGTGTTGATTGCTGCCGGCTGCCTGACGCAACGTTACGGTGCTGAGGTGGCTGCTCAGGTGCCGGGCATTGATGGGGTGTTGGGCACGCGGCGCTGGATGGACATCGTCCTGCTCGTGCAGCAACTGCGCGCCAGCCCGCACCCGCAGCCGCTCTATCATTTGCCCGATGAGGCGGTCACTGTGGGGACGGATGAAAAGCAGACTCTGCGCGCTTCGCTGGATGGGGCAAGTGCCTACCTGAAAATCGCCGATGGCTGTCGCCGCCCATGCGCTTTTTGTGCCATTCCGTTAATTAAAGGCACGGCGGTCAGCCGCCCGATGAACGTGATTTTGGATGAGGCACGGCGTCTGCGCGAGCTGGGTGTGCGCGAACTGGTGTTGATCGCCCAGGATACCACCGATTACGGTCATGATTTGGGGCTGAAGGAGGGGCTAGCCGCCTTGCTGGAACGGTTGGCCACTGAAGTGGCGGACCACTCCGCCCCTGGACTGAACTGGATTCGGGTGATGTATGCTTACCCTGGTTACGTCACCGATCGCTTGATTGAGGTGATGGCCACTCACCCAACCATTTTGCCCTACCTGGATATGCCCCTGCAACACGCCCATCCCAAGACGCTCTATCGCATGCGTCGCCCGTCTAATGTGGATTGGGTATACCGCACGCTGGAGAAAATGCGCTCTGCCATGCCCGGCCTGGCCATCCGCACCACGTTCATTGTCGGCTATCCCGGCGAGACGGAAGAGGAATTTGAAACGCTGCTGGATTTCGTCCGCCAGATGCGCTTCGACCGCGTGGGCACGTTCACTTTTTCCTTTGAGCCGGGCACGGCCTCCGAAGCACTGGGTGACCCGATCCCGTCTGCTGTTAAAGAAGAGCGCTATGCCCGCCTGATGGAATTGCAGCAGGGCATTTCCCTGCAAATTAATCAATCGTTTGTGGGAAAGACGTTAGATGTCCTAGTGGAGGGGCACGACCGCCAGATTTCCTTTGGGCGTTCCTACCGCGATGCCCCCGAAATTGACGGCATGGTGCTGATCGAAGGGAAGGTTAAAGTCGGCGAGATCGTTCCGGTGAAAATTACCGGTGCGATGGCCTATGATCTGACAGGAATCCCTCTTCGCCAGGCCGTTCCGCTTTCGTCGCGCGGATTCAATCCAGCGGAGGCTCAGGGAAGGTAGTCCGCTCGCGGCGGAACTCGTAGGTGGTCATGATCGCTTCGATGACTTGCGCCTGTTCAGCTGTTGCGCTCGCACCTCCCCCTGGCCGATTGCTCCGCCGGCGGTGGCAACAAGAAAGTGTCAGGGAGCGAAAAATGATTGGGAGTTTCTCATGCGCTTGATTTACCTTTCCCCTCATCTGGATGATGCCGTTCTCTCAGCGGGTGGCTGGCTCTATGAACAGGCACGGCACGGTCTGCCCGTAGAAGTGTGGACGCTGATGTCTGGTTTTCCGCCGGAGGAAGCCGTTTCTAATTTTGCTCGTCAGCTGCACGAAAAATGGGGGGTTACCCGCGCGACCGAGGCTGTCCGTCTGCGCCGCATGGAAGACCTGGCCGCGACTGCCCGCCTGGCTCTTCTCCCGGTTCATTTTGATTTTCTGGATTGCATCTACCGGCGCGATGCGCGCGGAGAGCCGCTTTATCCTCAAGATGTCTTTGTTCCCCCGCATCCAGCAGATCAGGAACTCCCCGACCGCATCGCCGACCTGCTCAAGAGGCGGCTCCAACCCGAGGACCGCGTTGCCTGTCAATTGGGCATCGGCTCGCACGTGGACCATCGGCTGGTTCGCCGCGCGGCCGAGCGCTTATCTCGCCCCCTGATTTACCTCGCCGACCTGCCCTATTTGTTTGACCACCCCGCCGAGCTGCCCATCCACACGGCCGGGATGCAGAAACAACTCTACGAAATCAGCAAAGCCGGCCTGACCTCCTGGCTGGAGGCGATAGAGGCTTATCGTTCGCAGCTGCCGACCCTCTTCAAAAGTCCTGAGCAAATGCAGCAATCCTATCGGCGCTATCTTCTGGAGCAGGGAGGGTTTCCAACCTGGCAGGTGAACGCGGAGAAATAAACGTTTGGGGTAAAACGTTGCGAAAACCGTGGGAGATGAAACGCGCCCCCTTGACTCCTGTATCCCTCCCCTTTAGAATGAAAGCGAAAAAATTGAACGAGCGTCAGGGAAGAGACTCAGCAATGAGCGCCGAAGGGGCAAGTCCGAACACTGGCGAAATCGGACGAAACTCTCAGGCAAAAGGACCCGCGCTCGACTTACTCTGGAAAGATTCCCATGCGGGAACACCGACGGGGCAAATTTAGTCAGATCGCCAAAGGGTCAGTTCGTTGCCTGAAAAGTTTTCTGGCCACGATGAGACCATGACGCTATCAGACTAAATGAATCTCTCAGGTCTTTTACAGAGGGCGCACGATGATTTCACCGTGCGCCCTTTTTTCATCTCGCCAATCTTATCATTTCAAGAGGAGACCCACCATGAACATCCCTTCTCACCTGAAATACACCAAGTCTGATGAATGGTTCGACCCGAAAACCGGCAAAATGGGCCTGACCGATTACGCCCAGGGTCAGCTCTCCGACATCGTCTTCGTCGAGATTCTGGTTAGCGAGGGAGATACCCTCGACGTAGGCAAGCCGATTGCCTCGGTCGAATCGGTCAAAGCCGCGGCCGAAGTCTATGCCGCAGCCGCCGGCAAGGTTGTGGAAATCAACACCGCCCTGGCCGACAAGCCAGAAATCCTGAACGCCGACCCCTACGGTGAGGGTTGGATGGTCAAAGTAGAAGGCGGTCAACCCGGCGAAATCATGGACGCTGCCGCATACGAAAAATATTGCGCCGAAAGAAGCCATTAGTTTTCCCTCGCATTGTCCGATAGTCCTCTAATCCACCCTCGAGGCTATCGGACGATGGCACGATTCCAACAGGAGACCCGCATGACCTACATTCCCATCTCCCCCAAGGAACGGGAGGCGATGCTTCAGACCATCGGAGTCAAAAGCCTGGATGACCTTTTCCAGGATGTCCCCGCCAAATATCGCTTCCCCAATCTGGATTTGCCGTCCGCTCTGACCGAAATGGAAGCCGCCCAGGAACTGGCCGACATTGCCGCCAGCAACGAAACCGTGCGCGACCTGATCTCCTTCCTCGGTGCGGGCATGTACAATCACTACATTCCCGCCGTCGTTGATCACATCCTGCGCCGCGGCGAGTTCTACACCGCCTACACCCCCTACCAGCCTGAAATCTCCCAGGGCACGCTTCAGGCCATCTTTGAATACCAATCCCTGATGTGCGCCCTGACCGGCATGGAAGTCTCCAACGCCTCGCACTACGATGGCGCCACCGCTGCCGCCGAGGCCGTCAACCTGGCCTACGCCCAGTTCCGCGGCAAACGACGCAAAGTAGTCATCTCCCCCAGCGTTCACCCGCAATACCGCGCCGTCATCCGCACCTACACCCAGGGCATGGAACTGGACCTGGCCGGCGACGAAGCTACCGCCGACCTGCAAGCCGGGCCAGAAGCACTGATGGGCCTGATTGACGAAAACACCAACCTGGTCATCGTCCAATACCCCGATTTCTTCGGCCGCCTCTACGATTACACCAGGCTCATCGAAACAGCGCACGGCAAAGGCGCCCTGGTTTGCGTTGTCGCCAACCCCACCGCCCTGGCGCTCTTCAAAACCCCCGGCGAAATAGGCGCCGATGTCGTCGTCGGTGAAGGCCAACCGCTGGGAATCCCCATGTGGTTCGGTGGCCCCAGCCTCGGCTTCTTCACCACCCGCAAACAATACGTCCACAAAATGGCCGGTCGCCTCGTCGGCGAAACGGTGGACAACCGCGGCCAACGCGCCTACGTCCTTACACTGACCGCCCGCGAGCAACACATCAAACGCGAACGCGCCACATCCAACATCTGCTCCAACCAGGGCCTGCTCGCCCTGGCCTCGGCTGTCTATCTCTCCCTGGTAGGCAAAAATGGCCTGCGCCAGGTGGCCGAACTGTGCTACCACAAAGCCCACTACGCTGCCAGCCAGCTGAGCAAACTCCCCGGCTACCGCCTGCAATTCAGCGAGCCGTTCTTCCACGAATTCACCCTCTCCTGCCCCCGGCCCGTCGCCGAAATCAACGAACACCTGCTCGAACACGGCATCCTCGGCGGCTACGACCTGAGCCAGGATTACCCCGGCCTCCCCAATCACCTGCTCATTGCCGTGACCGAAATGAACACCAAAGAAGAAATTGACGCCCTGGTAGAGGCCCTTGCGGAGGTGAGCCATGACTGAGACTACCCTGCCCCCCAAGATTGTCGAACCGACCATCTTCGAACTCTCCTCACCCGGCCGCCCCGGCGTTTCTTTCCCGGACCCGGATGTGCCGCGCGCCCCATTGCCCGAATCCCTGCTCCGAGCCGATCTGCCCCTCCCCGAGCTGGCAGAAGTAGATGTCGTCCGCCACTATATGCGCCTGAGCAAATTTAACTACAGCGTAGATGACGGCTTCTACCCTCTCGGCTCCTGCACGATGAAATACAACCCCAAAATCAACGAAGACACCTGCCGCCTGCCCGGCTTTCTCTACACCCACCCCCTGCAACCCATCGAGACCGTCCAGGGAAACTTGGCCCTCATGTACACCCTGCAGGAATGGCTCAAAGAAATCAGCGGCTTTGCAGCGGTGACCTTGCAACCGGCTGCCGGCGCCCACGGCGAACTGACCGGCGTCCTGATGATGCGCGCCTACCACAAAGCCCGCGGCGACCACAAACGCGTCAAAATGCTCATCCCCGATTCGGCGCACGGCACCAACCCTGCCTCCTCAGGCATGATCGGCCTGCAAGTCGTCCAAATCCCCTCCGATGCCCGCGGCAACGTGGACCTGGAAGCCCTCAAAGCCCAATGCGATGACACCGTCGTCGGCCTGATGCTGACCAACCCCAACACCCTCGGCCTCTTCGATGAACACATCGAAGAAGTCATCCGCCTGGTGCACGAATGCGGCGGCCTGGTCTATGGCGATGGCGCCAACCTGAACGCCCTGTTGGGCATCGTCCGCCCTGGCGAGCTGGGGTTTGACGTGATGCACTTCAATTTGCACAAAACCTTCTCCGTGCCGCATGGCGGCGGCGGGCCTGGCTCTGGCCCGGTAGGAGCAGCCGCCCACATGGCCGATTTCCTCCCCGAACCTATCGTGGGCATCCTCGAAGAAGGCAACGATGACGACCCACCGCTCTTTGGTTTCGTCAAACCCGCCAAAACCATTGGGCGCATGAAAGCCTTCCATGGTCACTTTGGCGGCGGCCTGGTGCGCGCCTTCACCTACATCGCCATGCACGGCGCCGAAGGCCTGAAAGAAGTGGCCCAACACGCCGTCTTGAACGCCAACTACCTGCAAGCGCGTCTGCGCGGCACCTACCACATCCCCTACGACCGCATCTGCATGCACGAATTCGTGGCCGAAGGCCGCTTTGAAGGCAGCGATGTGCGCGCTCTGGACATTGCCAAGCGCCTGATGGACTACCGCTTCCACCCGCCGACGAACTACTTCCCGCTCATCGTCCACGAGGCGCTAATGATCGAACCGACCGAAACCGAAAACAAAGATACCCTCGACGCCTTCGCCGACGCCATGCTCAAGATCGCCGAGGAAGCCAAAACCCACCCGGAATTGCTCCACGAAGCGCCACACATCACTCCCTTCGGCCGCATGGACGAAGTCCGCGCCGCCCGCGAACTGGTGCTATGCTGCTGGCTCCCAGAAGATTACAGCCATCAGTAGCCCGCATTGAAAAGCACAACCAAAAACAGCGCCGTGTTTCCCCACGCGGCGCTGTTTGTTAGCAAAGACGAGTAAAAGGCTCATGCCAGCCTCACGGCCAGAACCGACCAGCCAGGAAAACGCCGTCAGCCAGGAATCTGCCCGGGCGGCCGGCCCCAGCCAAAAGTCCGCCAGCGTGCCGGCGATGAGGGAAGAGATGGGATTCGTCAGCCAAACAATCAGTCGCCGGGCAGAGAAGACGCGTCCTTGCAAATCTGGCGCTACTTTGGCCTGCCAGATAACCTAATTTGAGCATTTAGTCAACGAAAATCTCGACGTGCTCGCCGTCCTCATCGTCAATGACGTCAATGATCTTACCCGTCACACCGGCACGCAACGCCTCCAACACGTTGGACATATCTACGCCTTCCACTTCGGGGGCAAAGTGAGCACCGATCTTCAAGCCGGCATCAATCAATCCCAGGGGAATCTGCACCGAGGCCTTGGAGCGACCAGTACGCACGTCGGTTACGCGAATACGCAACCAGCGAGGCGGTCCTCCCGCCACCCCAGGCGGGCGCGGCGGCGTCGGGACCCCGGGGCCGCGTCGCCCGCTACTGAGCGCAGCCAGCAATTTGGCCCCCTCCTCCGCACTGATCTTCCCTTCCTCAATCATTTTCAAAATCTTCATTCGTTCTTCCGTTGTTGCCATCTTGACCTCCTAAGGAATTGCAGGTTCTACCACCGCTTCACTTGCGGTTGTTTCAGGGAGTTTGAATTTTAACCACACCGGAATCACCGACAAATAGGCAACCAGCGCAGTGATTAGAAACGGAAAACGCGGCGAGACGCGCTCCCAAAGCTGAGCACCGATTGCCGGAGCCGGCAAAGAGAAAAAACCCAAACTGGTACTCAACAAACCGAACCCTGTGCCCCGCACCTCGCGCGGGATGGCTTTGCTCATCAACGACTGATATGCCGGCGTCAGCAACCCCATGCCCACCCCGGCCAGCGCCCAACCCAGAGCAAACACCAGCATCCCGCCGCCTGCGCCATAGACCAGCAGCAACAGCGAGGAGGCGATCACAACAAACCCCAGCGCAATCCCCACCCGCTCCCCCTTCTTGTCCGAAAGCCAACCCGCCGGGATCGTCATCAGCATCATCGCCAACCCAAAAATCCCATTGGTCAAGCCGATCTGGACATACGTCAAGCCACCAATCTGCTGCATATACAGCGGGAACAGGTTCATCGAAAGCGCAAAGGCCGTATCGCGCACGCCATCGGTAATGAAAATCCAGGTCAACACCCCACCGGCTGTGATCAGGGCAAACACCATCCCCAAATTGACCTTCAAGCTCTGCAACGAAAGCGGTTGCGGATGAGCTTCATGCCCTCTGGCCGCCTCGCGCGCCATGCCCACCCGAATGATCGTCCCAACCAGATAAAACAGTCCGGCCGCCACCAACATGATCTTGAAGCCATACGATTGCACCAGCCAGCCTCCCAAGGGTGGACCCACCACCGAGACGATCATAAAAATCGCCTGAGTCACCCCAAACACCCGCGCCCGATTCTCCTCGCTCGAGTGTTCGGCCACAAAAGCATCGAAGCTAGGGCCAACCAGCGAACGCGTCACTGCTCCCAATGCCTCGGCCAGCAACAACCACTGCCAGCTATTGGCCAGCACAAGCGGAACGAACACCAGCATCCCTACCACGCTACCGATGGCAATTGCCCGCAGCCGCCCGAGTGAATCAGAGACCCAGCCGCCCACAATTTGCAACGCCAGCGGAACAACCTGCGAAATGGTAAAAAACAATCCCACCTGCGCCACGCTGGCCTTCAGCTCCTTGAGATAAAGCGGCATCAATGGGCCATACATGTTCCCGCCAATGTTGGCGAAAATCATGGCCACCAAAAACAGCCACAACCAGCCCGAAATCAACGAAGTTCGTTTCGCAGTTTTCGCCACAGCGCACCTTTCCTAACCGAGATACACCCGCACCTGTGTGCCGTCTTCCTCATCCACGTGCACAATCAACGGCGTATCGCTCGAAAGCCCGCGATCCATCAGAGACAGCCAGTCCCGCGCGACCTCCGGCGAGCGCACCCCCGGCAAACGGTGACCGAACCTCCCCAAAACCCAGCGCAAAAAACGCAAAGGCAGGGGAAAACCAAAAGTGATCCGTTCCGGCCGTTCTCCGGGCTTCTGGCGCACATCCACGAACAACCAGCGAGCCGAGGCACTCCCCGTCGCCAGCGCAATCATCAACGCCCCAAAGGCCAGCGGCAGGCCCAGACAATAAAACCAAAACCCCAACCCGGCGCGACGTTCGGCCCAATACATCAGCGTAGCCGAAATCACCGTCAGCCCAACACCCAGCCCCAAGGGGATCCAGGCCAAACGGCGAGCGCGGCGGGCGACTTCCTCCAGGGCCAGATCGCGGCGAGGGGCCTGCTCCGCGGCGTTCGCTGCGGACCTCGCGCCGGGCGCGGCCTCCCCAGCCTCTTCCGCCACTCCGAACGAATCCTGCTCGAGGGCGCGCAACAACAACATCGCCTCTTCAGCCCCAATGCGCCCCTCCTCCACCATCTTAAGAATCTGCTTGCGTTCCTCGACAAGCATCATTCTTCCCCCTCCAGGGCAGCCAGCAATTTCTCGGCCTCTTCGGCCGTGATCTTCTTCTCAGCCAGCATCCTTAAAATCGCCAGGCGCTCTTCATCCGAAGGCGGCTCCACGGGCGGACGGGGTGCTGCCGGCCCCCCCCTCCAGCCCCAGCGCGAGGGACGGCGCAATGCCTGTTCAGCCCGCCGCGCCGCCGCTGTCGCCTGCTTTTCGGCGCGACGCGTGGCCTCCCGCACCCGACGGGAAATCTGCTCGCCCAAATCCTGCCCAAAATCCGACCAATCGAACATCATGCCGGCAAAATTGCCAAATTCATCAGCCGATTCGCCGGCCTGCTCGTTGCTGGTCACTCGAATCTCGCCGCCTGCCTTGAGCACGATATTGGCCGAGCCCTTGCCCAACGTCACCACCCGCGCAGCAGTATCTTCAAAAGGAATACCCGGCCAATCCACCGAAATTTCATCTGCGTTCATCACCAACGCAGCATCGGCGTTTGCGGGCAACACCAGCAAAATATCCTCGCCGGTCGTGATGGCACAGGAATCGCCAGGGCGCGGCTCCAGATAGATCACCGCGTCTTCCCCTACATTGGCACGCACATTCCCCTGCACATGGCGCAAAGCCAGGTCATCGGCTACCGAATCCAGGGCAATGTTGCCGCGCACATCGCGTAGCGAGGCATCACCGGCCACATTGCGGAGGTGAATCTCCCCTTGCGCGCCGCGCAGGCTAAAATCGGCATGAACCGAAGCGACCGAAAGCACCTGCACATCGCGTGCGGAAAGATCGCCGTGAATCTCGCCGATTTCGATGGCGCCCTCCAGCCCCCGAATCGCCGCATCCCCTTCCACGACGAGAACGGTCAACGAGGCGCCGCGTGGCACCCGCAACGCCAAATCGCCTTCGCAAGAAAGAGTCACCAGATCGCCCTCCTGATTGAGGCGCAATTCCTCCTCATCTGCCTTGAGCAAGATGTCGGCACCCTCCCAACCAACCAGGCTCAAATCTCCCCTCACCCGTTCAATGCGCAGGCGAGGCGTTGCCCCTGCTGAAAGTGTTTGTTTGGCCATTGTTCACTCCTCTCCACGCAAAATGCGCATGGCTTCTTCGGCAGTGATTTTGCCCGCGTCCAGGTCTTCTAATACCTGGCGGCGAGTTTCATCATCTGCTTCGCCGGTTTCTTCTTTGCCGGGTTCAAAGCCCAGGGCACGAATGACCTCATGCAAGCGGTTGCGGATGGTAGGATAAGAAAGGCCGATCTCCTGCTCCATGCGGTTGATCTTTCCCTCGCAACGAACAAAGGTGATGATGAAATCCAATTGTTCTTGCGAAAGATTGGTCAGTTGATTGGCCAGGAAACGACCTTCCACTACCGTCTCACAAGCCGGGCATTGCAGGCGGGTCACATGCAATTCCGATTTACAAACCGGGCAATGAGTCAAGGCAGGATACATAGGTTTCTCCTTATAGCAGGACTATCGAAGCAGGGAATAGAACTGGACGAATTGTGGAATTTCAAGTAGCATGGCATCATCTCAAAGCGGTTCTCCTCCTATCCCTTGTGTCGGCTTAAAGCCG
>JBMFPJ010000026.1:0-11154 GCA_049969175.1 Anaerolineae bacterium
CGCTGCGCCGAGATCAGGCTGAGCAGGGTGAGCAGGCCAATCAACGCCATGGCCACACCGAGGACATCCAGGCGGCGCTCCGGCGAAAGCCTGGCCCACAGCGAGGGTGCAGGGGGAGGCGGTTCAGGTGGCTTTCGCGTCGGGCGTACGCTTCCTTTGGCAGGTGCGGCTTTCCCGGCCGTTCGGTTGCTTTTGCGGGGGGGAATAGCAGGTTTCTTAAGGGGCATCACTCATCTCACAGCCTGGGAGGCTTGAAAATCATTATAGCACAAATGGTCTGTCTTCCTTTGAGGTACAATAGCATGACCGTTTCTGCTTTCCGGCAGATAGCACCCTTTTTTCAGGATAAGACCTTGTTCGAGTTACTTTTTCTTGGCACTTCTGCGTCGGCACCATCGGCCAAGCGCGGCCTATCGGCGCAAATCGTCAGTCACAATGAATATCGCTTCCTGGTAGATTGCGGCGAAGGCACCCAACGGCAGATTCTGCAAACGGGCATGGGCTTCAAACGTCTGACGCGCATTTTGCTCACCCATGGCCATCTGGATCACATTTTAGGGTTGGGCGGGTTGGTCTCCACCTTCCTGCGCTGGGAGGCGATTGAAGAACTGGAAATTTTCGGCGGGCGCGCTACCCTGGACCGGGTGCACGATCTGATTTACGGCGTGGTGCTGCGCGGCAATCAACCGCCTATGCCTTTGCGCATCCACGAAATTCGACCCGGCGTTTTCTTTGAAGCGGAGGATTTCACCGTTTCGGCCTTCCCGGTTTCTCACCGCGGACCAGATTGTTTGGGATACATCTTCGAGGGTAAGGCGCGGCGCCCGTTTCTGGCAGAGAAAGCCAACGCCCTGGGCGTTCCGTTCGGGCCTGAACGCCGTGAGCTGGTGGCCGGAAAAGCCGTGATTCTCCCCGATGGGCGGCGCATCGAACCGGACGATGTGCTGGGTCCGCTCCAACGCGGCACCAAACTCGTCCTGGTTGGTGATGCCGGGCGGACGGACGATCTGATCGAGGTTTGCAGAGATGCCGATGCGCTGGTGATCGAATCGACCTATTTGGAAGAAGATGCCGATATGGCGCGGCAGTTTTCCCATCTCACCGCCCGTCAGGGAGCCGAACTGGCGCTCAAAGCCAGTGTCCGCCAACTGATTCTGACCCATATTTCCCGCCGCTACCGCGAAAAGGACGTGCTGGCCGAAGCGCAAGCGGTCTTCCCCAACGTAGTGGTGGCCCGGGATTTTGACAATTTTCAAATTAAACGCAACGAGTAAAAAAGATGGACGCCATTCGTGAATATACCCTGGGTGTTTTGACTTCCGGTGGCGATGCACCGGGCATGAATGCCTGTATTCGCGCCGTAGTGCGCACAGCCATCACCAAAAATGTGCGCGTGATTGGCATCAACAACGGCTTCGAAGGCCTGATCAACGGGGAATTCAGGGTTTTGGGGCCGCGCGATGTGGGCGGAATTTTGCAGCGTGGCGGGACGATCCTGCAAACCCGCCGCAGTGAGCGCTTCAGAGACCCTAAAGGTCAGCGCGAAGCGATCCGACACATGAACGAGGCCGGTATTGATGGGCTGGTGGTCATCGGCGGCGAAGGTTCGATGAAAGGCGCACATACCCTGGCACAACAGGGCATCAATGTAGTGGGCATTCCCGCCAGCATTGACAACGATGTGTGGGGCAGCAACATGGCCATCGGCGTAGATACCGCTCTGAACACGATCATGGACGCTGTGGACAAATTGCGCGACACCGCCTCCTCCCATGGCCGGGCATTCTTAATCGAGACGATGGGGCGCGGTTCTGGCTATCTGGCCGTCATGGCCGGGATCGTTTGCGGCGCGGAGATGGTGCTCATCCCCGAAGTGCCGGTGACATTGCAAGAAGTGGCCGATGCGATTGAAGACGCCTATCGCCGCGGCAAATCGCACGCGATTTTGATCGTGGCCGAGGGCGCCAACTTCCGCACCACCGAACTGGCCAAAGCCCTGGACGAACTGGATGTCGGCTTCAAAACCCGCGTGACCATCCTCGGACACATTCAGCGCGGTGGCTACCCCACTGCTTTCGACCGCTTGCTGGCCTCGCGCATGGGTGTCAAAGCCGTGGAGGCCCTGCTCAATGGACAGGTTGACACCATGACCGCGCTGCAAGGGCGCGGCATTGAGCTGATTCCGCTGGCCGAAGTGACCGCAAACACCCAACGCGCCAATGAAGAGTACTATCACATGGCGCGCGTCCTGGCGCGATAAGCCATTGGTGTCATTTGCAATCGTTTTTTCTCTATGGCTGAATCGTTACGGAGAATTCAACGCACAGGCATCCGAAGTTTGTGTGACTTCGGATGCCTGTTTTTCGAGGATTAAGCTCTCGTCAAGTCCGCTTATCATCTGGGCCGTGGATTTCGCATCCACGGCGGGCGGAGGACAGCCTTTCCAGGCTGTCGGCCTCTCCCGGCGGTCAAGGCTCCGCCTTGACACCATTGGACAAAGAATAGCCTTGTCCTCCCACCACCCTCGCAGCAACATTGCCTTACCGTAACAGGCGCACCCGCATGACATAACGATTGATAGCGCCAAAACGATATTTATACTCCTCATCCCCGCGCATAAAATCAAATTCACTGCGCCCGTTTTCTGTTGCCCATTGCAACACATAGGCCAGCAACACCCACCCCGGCGAAAGCTCACGGAAGCGCTGATTGACGCCAGAGTTATACCCCCACAGACGCCCGCGATAATCAAAATTCAGCATTCCGGCTACCTTTTGCCCCTCAATCTCCAAAAAAGCCAGCCACAACCAGCCATTCCGAAACGCCGCGTGGACCGCGCTGCGCATTTGCTGGCGCATCACCGCAGTGAGAAACTCAGCTTTCTTTTGATCCTGCTTCATCAGGTGGAGAAATGCATCAATCTCCGCATCCAGCGTTTCTTCGTCTTGAACCAGATACCAGCGCACCCCCAGGCCGCTCTCTTCCGCCCGGCGCATCTTCCGACGGATTTCATGCCGTTGCTTTTTGTCAATGCCGGCCAGGTAGGCATCAAAGCTACCCGGCAGCGGAATGTATGGCGTAGGGCGGAAAACCTCCGCCTCATACCTCCACCCCCGGCGCAACGCTTCTTCCTGAAGCGCTGCCAGCGTAGGAGAGGAATCGGGGAGGTTATACCAGGCGATGCCGCGCCAGGCCTCCGCTCGGGTCTGAACAAGAAAATCCAGCAGGCCGCTCAAAAAAGGGGACAAATCCGCCGGGCGCACGATCAAATCCAGATAATCCGAAATCTCAATACTACCCAGCAACAATAGCGCCGGTTGCCCCTCGTGATGGGCCAAAAAAAGCGGAGCAATGCCCACCAGCCGCCCCTGCGCCTGCGCTGAAATCAGCAATAGCTCCGCCTGCGGCCATTCTCCTCCGCCACGCGTTTGCCACCAAACGCTCAAATATTCATAACGCAAAAAGGGCACGTCACTCACGCTCTCTGCCAGCAAAGCATTCCAGTTTTGCGCATCTATTTCAGAAAAATCACGATGTAATGTAAATTCCATATCCATCCTGGTTGATAACTGCGTAGGACAACTGCGAGCAGTTGTCCTACATTCTGTTGGCGTGTTAATCAGCTGAATTTTACCAGTATAATGATAGGGAAACGTAAGAGTATCTTACTGCTGTGGCCCTCGATCTGACTCTTTCTCCCCTCTACCGCATTCAAGGCCAGGAATCCGCTACAATGCCCGGATTGCTGGTCGCCATGCCACCGCGACGCGTGGAACGCAGACGTCAGGCCGATCGCCTGATCGCCTACCTTGTGCTCAGCGGCAACCGTCCTCTCAGCGCTGAGGAGCAAAATCAGCTGCTCAGCCGGGCAACGACCACGTTTTACCAAACCGCCGGCACCATCACTACCGCCTTACGCGCCGCCGCCAGCACCATCCACCAGGCTCTGCTGGAACTCAATCAGGTCGGCCGCGCCAGCGGACAATATGCCCAAGGCTGGCTAGCCCTGGCCTGCCTGCGCGGCGAGCAAAGCACCTTTCTGCTCAGCGGCCCCATGCACATCTTTGTGCTAAGCCGCAACCAAAATCGCCACATCTTCGAACCCATTTTCTCCGGCAAAGGCCTGGGGTTGGGACAGGCTTTCTCCTCCTACTTCACCCAACTTCAACTCCAGCCAGGCGATCGTCTGCTGTTGAGCGGCAAAATCCCCGCCGCCTGGGAAAGCACGCTGGCCGAAGCCGTGCCCGCCACTGCAGAAGCCACCCGTCGCCGCCTGCTCAGCCTGACGAGCGAGGATCTCAACGCCGTGCTACTCTCTGTCGGTGAAGGGAACGGCGACCTGATTCTGTTGCCGGCCACCTCCCAAGCGCAGGCGACGGCTGTTCCTCCCGTTCCCTCACCGGCGCCGCCTCCCGTCTCGACCGAAAGCCTGCCACGGCCTCCCCAGGCCGAATCTCAGCCCGCGGCCGATTCTGCCCTCCCTGCGACGCACTTCGTGCAACCCGGCAGATACACTTCTTCACCCCAACCTGTACAGGGTACCACGCAAGCCGGTGGAGCCAAGCAGTTTCCCCCCTCCATTCCCCGCGCCAAAAGCCCAGCGCCTGCTGCGGAAAACAAACCACCCCAGCCTACACCAGAGGAGAAAAAGCGCTCCGCCCTGCCAGCCATCAAAGTCACTCCACCGCGCCTGCCGCCCGAAACCAGCCGTCAGCTGGCGAAAGGCCTGTTAAACGGAATCCAGGCCTGGCGTCGCACCAACGAACGTCTCACCCAGGGGTTGCGCGCCTTTCTGCCTCGTCTCCTCCCCAACAGCGAGAGCGAAGAGACACTTTCCCTGTCATCTTCCGTCATGCTGGTAATTTCTTTGCTCGTTCCCCTCCTTGTGGTTACCCTGGCCAGCCTGGTATATTTCCGCTATGGGCGCAACCTGCAATATGAAGCCTACCTGCGCCAGGCCCAGGCCATTCGCACCCAGGCCGTCAGCCTGAGCGACCCGGTGATGCAGCGCGACACCTGGCAAGGTGTGCTGCTCGCCGTGGAAAAAGCC
This sequence comes from Anaerolineae bacterium, assembly GCA_049969175.1. GTDB lineage: Bacteria > Chloroflexota > Anaerolineae > Anaerolineales > Villigracilaceae > DAOUAN01. The sequence goes on from JBMFPJ010000026.1 coordinate 5,051, forward strand.
GAATCCTACCGTCAGAGTGATGAGACTCGCCTGCTGCGCCAGGAAGCCGAGAGTAACCTGGATAAACTCCTCGGCATCGTTCGCCTGCGCTTCACCCCCGCCTTCAGCAAAGAATTGAACATCGAAATCAGCCGCATGGCCGCTAGCGAAAACGACCTGTACCTGCTGGACGCTCGCAGTGGAGAGGTATGGCATGCACAATTGAGCGGGCGCGGCTTGGAAATGGATACCACCTTCAATTGCAAACCCGGCCTGTACGGTGGCTACCAGGTCGGTCCGCTGGTAGACATCTTGGCCCTGCCACTTTTGAACGCAGTGAACGCCACCGTAGTAGGCATAGATGCCAGCGGCAACCTGCTTTATTGTGCCCCGCGGCAAACACCACAAGCCATTCCTTTGCCACCGCCAGATACCAATTGGGGTCGTGTCGTCGCCATGACGCTGGACAGTGGGAATCTCTATGTGCTGGATGCCCCCTCCAGAGCCGTCTGGGTGTACGTGGGCAAAGATAGCGCCTTCGTAGATCGCCCCTATTTCTTCTTTGGCGGACAAATTCCCAACATTCAAGACAGCATTGACCTGGCCGTCAACGGCGATAATCTGTATTTGCTGCACGCCGACGGCCATCTTTCCACCTGTTCGTACAGCCGCATTGAGAGCGTCCCCACCCGTTGCCAGGACCCGGCTCCACTGGTCAATCCCTTTGCTGCCTACAAAGATACCAACCTGTTTGCTCAGGCACATCTCACCCAAATGGTTTATACCGCTCCCCCTGATTCTTCGATTTTGTTGCTGGATGCAGACAATCAGCGCGTGCTGCGTTTTGGCCCGCGTTCCCTGGAATTACAACAAATCATCCGCTCGCTCAACGGAAAAGATAACTCCCTGCCCGCCGGCCCGATCAGCGCCCTGACCACCAGTCCCAATCACATTCTCTACCTGGCCATTAAAGGGCAGGTGTATTTCGCAACTGATCTGCCCTGAGCCGGTATTCACTCCCTGGAGGCATTCATGAACGCCTTGTTTGAATTTCTGCTTGCCCTCTTTGGCCTGAAACGCACACCGGACAACCCTTCTTCTCCCCCACCCGCCGATGACCCCACCGAGCCGGCTCAAATCATAAATAGCCGCGTGCTGCTCATCGTTTTTGATCCCATCATGGATAGCGAAAGCAAGCAAAAGCTCTCCGAGCAACAAAACTGGTATCGGGTGGAAGACCTGGTCACCGGCTTTCTCAGCGATATTCTGGAAGCCAGCGGCGGACTGGCACGTTACCAGATCATCGAGCGGATTGATGTGGCCGAATTCCCGGCCAAACGCGATGGTTTTCGTTACACTCCACAAACCTATCTGGATGTCCTGCGCGGCGTCACACCGCCTCATCAACCTCAGGAGGTGGATTACTCCGCCATTCTCACTCGCTTTAACATTTTGGGACGGATCGCCAAAAACGAAATTGATGAGGTCTGGATTTTCGCCTTCCCGCATGCCGGCTTCTATGAATCCACCATGGGCGGGCCAGGTGCATTTTGGTGCAATGCCCCTCCTCTTCCCCGAACAGAAGCCAGCAAGCGCCGCTTTGTCATCATGGGATTTTCCTACGAGCGCTTCGTCGGCGAGATGCTGGAAGCGTTCGGCCACCGCGCCGAATCCATCCTGGAAAAAACATTCGCCCAGCTTACCGGTACGGACAATCTGTGGCAACGCTTTACCCGCTACGACAAAATTGCCCCGGGAAAAGCTGCTGTCGGTACGATTCATTACGCTCCCAATAGCCTCCGCGATTACGACTGGAACAACCCCACCCCGGTCAATAGCGAATGCGATGACTGGCTGAAGAATTTCCCCAACTTCAAAGGCGAGATTCGCCAGGTCACTGCAGCCGAATGGGGCAATGGCGATATTCGCGCCCATCATCTTTGGTGGCTCAAACACCTGCCCAAAGTGGCGGGGCGGCAAAATGGCATCCACAACAACTGGTGGCAATACATCCTGGATCCAAACCGGGTGAACGTTTAATGTCTGCGCAAGAGAAATACCTGCCCGAAGCCGATCGTCTCGGCGCCCTTGCCGCCCTGGTGCTACTCGCTTACGCTTTGACGCGCTGGGTACAGGCTCCGCAATTCACCCTGTCGGTGCAATTGCCGGGTTTCTTTTTCGTTTTTCCAATCACCTTGGGCACCATCATGACCCTGCTTGCCGCCGGGCTTGCTGCTGCTGGCATGGACTGGTTGCTGCACGCGCATCCATCGCTTGGCAATCGGCCGGCTATTGAGCACTGGATGCTCCCCACCCTGAGCACGTTCGTCATCGGCGGTTTGCTGGCACTGTTGCCCGCCAATCACACCTGGTGGCTGGCTTTTACCATCGGCGCCATTTTGTTGATTCTGATTTTCCTGGCCGAATACATCGCCGTTGAACCGGCCGCGCCCTATTACCCCACGGCGCGCGCCTTGCTCACCGCTATTTCTTATGCACTTTTTCTGATTCTGGCAACGGCCTTGCGCCAGGGCGGGGCACGCCTGGTCGCGTTGATTCCGGTGATCTTCGTGGTCAGCAGCCTGATCAGCCTACGAATCGTTCACCTGGATGGCACCGATCGCTGGGATTTCCCCTGGGCGCTGGGCATTGGTCTGGTCTGCGCGCAAATGGCTGCCGGCCTGCATTACTGGCCGATCACCCCGCTTCAATTCGGCCTGGCGCTGACTGGTCCGCTCTATGCCCTGACCATTCTGGCCATGAACATTACCGAAGAAATTCCTCTGCGCCGCGCTCTTCCCGGCCCCGTGCTCATCTTGCTCACCGCCTGGCTGGTAGCGGCTTTCTTACATTAATGGATACCCTGTACCTCGAACCATCTCATTGGGAGAGGATGCGCGACCACGTGGCCGCCGCCGCCCCGCTGGAAGGTTGCGGATTGCTCGGCGGTAGAGATGCCCGGGTGGAGGTGGTCATCCCGCTGGCGAATCAGGCCCAAAGTCCGGTGCGCTTTCGCCTGGACCCGGCCGAACAGCTGAAAGCCTTCGAGTGGCTGGATTCGCAGGGACTGGAGCTGATCGGCATCTTCCATTCGCATCCCGCGGGACCCGAAGCGCTCTCCGCGACCGATATTGCCGAGGCCGCTTATGCCGTGGTATATATCGTCTGGTCGCGGCCGCGCGGCGAATGGCAGGCGCGCGGATTTTGGATCGAAAACGGCGAGGTTCGCCCGGTGACGTTACAAATCGTATAGCGGAGTAACCTCTCCTGCTCTTTCGTGTTTTGTACATCAAACCTGGAGATGAAAACATGCAAGCAATCTGGTATGTCGGCATCCTTTTGCTGGCGTATGTTTTTGGCTCAATTCCTTTTGGATTGCTCATCGTTCGTTTAAAAACGGGAAAAGATATTCGCACCATCGAAAGCGGACGCACCGGTGGGACAAACGCCATGCGTGCCGCCGGTTTTTGGGCTGGGCTGCTCACCGCCATCCTGGACATTCTCAAAGGCGCCTCAGTGGTTTGGGTAGCCAGAGCCCTTGCCCCCCAAGCCTACTGGCTGCACACCCTCGCCCCACTGGCGGCCATCATCGGGCATAATTACTCCATTTTCCTGGCAGAACGCGATGAGCGCGGCAGGTTGCGGCTGCGCGGCGGCGCTGGTGGAGCGCCTTCGGTGGGCGGAGCACTCGGTTTGTGGGCGCCATCCATTTTGATCATCGTTCCCCTGGGCGCGCTCGTGTTTTTCACCCTGGGCTATGCCTCGGTGACTACGATGAGCGTGGCCCTGTTTGCCACGGTGCTCTTCCTGGTGCGCGCCATCAGCGGGCATTCACCTTGGGCGTATGTCGTTTATGGTGTAGTGGCCGAACTCCTTTTAATCTGGGCACTACGCCCCAACATTCAAAAATTACTCGCCGGAAACGAACGCATCGTAAGCGTCAGCCTGCATGGCCGCCTGAAAAGAAAACAAAACCATCAGGAAAGCCCCAGCGAGGCCGTCAGCGAAATAGAATAGACTCGCTCGTCTGCCGAAAATCGAGATATATAGATCCCACCTTCGCACTCCTCTCCCGCCGGGCTTTCCCTTTGGCTGATTCTGCATCGAATGACACGAATGCCGCGAATTCCTATCATTGCAAGGACGCTTTCTGCCCTTGCAATGACAAATCGGAAGTAAGCCTGAGCAGTTACGAATTTTTGGGAAATTTTGTGAAAATTCGATGCAAACGAGAATCAAGCCTGATTGCCGATAAAATCTATTCTTCACTGCTGGTGCCATCGCGCATCTGCTTCAAAGCCGCCAGCAAATTGCGCTCATGGAGCGGCACCACTAGCCCGCCCAGATACACCCGGCTTTTTCCACAATCTTCAATACTGACCGTGCGCAAAAACTCCTCCGGCGATTTGCGCCGCAAGGCCGTCTTGACCGTCTTTTTGACCGCCGCCAGGTAATTGAGATTCTCCTTGACCGCGGCATCAATCTCGCCGCGCAGGATAATATCGCCATGGCCCTGAATAATGTTCTCTAGCCCCATGCGCCCAATCCGCTTAATTGAAGCAGCCATTTCATCCAGGTTGCCATCCACCACATACGGCAACGGCATAAAAGCATCGCCGGCAAACAAGATCCGATCTTCCTCTACCAGCACTGAAATTCCATCCTCGCTATGACCTGGCGTATGCGAAAGGATAAGATTCTTCTTCCCCACCCGCAAGGTCAACTCCCCCGAATCAAATGTGATGTGCGGCAAAACAATTTTGACCTGACGCAAAGCCGGATTCTGCTTGCGCGCCGCCTCCAGCGCAGGCATTCCCCGTTCCTCCAGCAACACCCGGCAGCGCGAATGCGCAATGACCGTTGCCCCACTGAAGAAATAATTTCCCCAGGCATGATCAGCATGATAATGCGTGTTGATCACATACCGCACCGCTACATTCAACTCCCGCTCAATAAAATCTCGAATTTCTAAAGTTTCTTCCGGCAACGCCAGCGTATCAATCACCACCGCCCATTGCGGGCCAACCACCACCCCTGCCGTCACCTGGGCATACACCTCACTTTGAAACCAAAACACATTTTCAGAGACACGTTCGCGATGCATATAAAACCCTTCCCCAAAAAATTTCCCTATTAGTAACACAAGTGCAGAGCAAAAGTCAAGTTGACCAGACAAATTTTGCCTCAATTCCCAACAAAAACCTTAACCCATCCCCCCAGAGGTTGACTTGCTTCTGCCATCTGACCGTGATACACTTTAATTCAAATGGCAACCAACCTGCTTGTTGTCACCCCCAACCCTACCGTGGCCGATGCCATTCGCCACGGCCTGCAAGATACCGACCCCTACATCGTCCACGCGGTCAACAACAAACCAGCCGCCATCGTTTGGGCCGACGAACATCGCTGCGACCTGGCCGTGTTAGACCTGGCCCTGGGCAACGAATGGGTAATTGACATCGGGCAAGCCCTGCGCACCATTCGGCCCAACATCAAATTAATCATCCTCTCCGCCAGCGATACCCCTCCATCTCTTGATCCCATTCGTCCCTGGGTATTGCTGGGCAAACCTCTCCATCTGCGCCAGTTACTGCACTCCATCGCACAAACTCCACCGTCCACCGACCCTGCTCCCCCCCCCTGGCTGCAAGACGTTGCCAAAGCCGCCCAACACCTCACCCGCCTCACCCTCGAATCCGCCGCTCAGGCGGCTCTGATCACCCGCAAAAACGACCTGTGGGCCTACGCCGGCGGCCTCTCCCAAAACGCCGCTCAAGAAGTCGCACTCACCGTCACCCGTCACTGGGATGGGCAAAAAGGCAGCGACCTGCTACGCTTCGTCCGCCTGGAAAGCACCCGCGCCGAACACATGCTCTACGCCACCCGCCTGGCGGCCGAGATCGTCCTCGCCCTGGTCTTCGACGCCGAAACCCCCTTCAGCACCATCCGCACCCAGGCCAATCGCCTCATCAGCACCCTGGGTGACCCGCCCAAACCTATCAAACCGGCCGAAGCCACCTTGCAGATTCACGAGGAAGAACTGGAATTTTCCGAAGAAAGCCTGGAAAACATTCCCTCGATCAGCGAAATCCTGCACGACGTCCCCTCTCCGGACCCGCAGGCCA
>JBMFPJ010000027.1:0-11015 GCA_049969175.1 Anaerolineae bacterium
ATGGGGGACGAATTGAAGTGAAGAGCAAATTGGGCATTGGCACGGTGTTTTTTGTGTACCTGCCGCGCAGCAGCAAGACGCAACCGCTTAGTCAGCAAACGTGAATGTGGATTCCCAATCCACGGCGATCAGGGGACGGATTCCAGCTCTGATTTCACTGCAAAAACTCACTACATAGGCGTAAAGAGTGCACACACCTTCAAGCAATTCCTGACTTGCCTGAGAAACAGGCTGTGCCCCTATCCTGCCTCTCCCCCGCAAAAGGCATGGGCTGTAGTAATGATTCAGCCATAGAGAAAAAAAAACGATTGCAAATGCCATTGCTTCGTGGCGTCTCGCGCCACGAAGGGCCACGCTGAGGCTCGCCCGAGCGCAATCTCCTGTTCCAACGAGCCAATCTGGCATGTGGGAGATTGCTTCGTCGTGGCGCTTATGCGCCACTCCTCGCAATGACATGTCTGAATGGATATTTCGTGGGACAGCCTTTCCAGGCTGTCAAAAAAGACGCTGGAGCCTGTCCTGAGTGAAGCGAAGGAGCGGCTCGCAATGACATCAGCAAGCAGGTGATCTTGATGATTGCAACAGAGCACAGTAGAGACTCAATTTTCTTGAGGGGAAAGCACATACCATTGATCGCGACCGTTGTTTTTGGCGCGATAGAGGGCTTCATCGGCACGGCTCAAAAGGGATTGCCAGCTTTCTTGACCGGCCAGAAATTCTGTTACCCCGATGCTGACGGTGATTCTCAGGGAGAGGTTGTTCACTGGAATCACGATCTGGCGAATTTGTTTACACAGGCGGTCGGATTGTTCAGCAGCGGCTTGCAGCGTGGTGTTGGGGAGGACGATCAAAAATTCTTCGCCGCCAATGCGTCCAACCAGGTCTGGCTCGCGGACGTTCTCACGTAATTCGCTGGAGAGGGCACGCAGCACTTCATCACCTACGGGATGGCCGTAGGTGTCATTGATGATTTTGAAGTGATCAATATCCAGCATGGCAATGGAAAGTGGGGTGTGGTAGCGGTTGGTGCGCAGAACTTCGTGTTGCAGGTCGCCAATGATTTTGCGACGATTGGGGAGGAAAGTGAGCGAATCGGTGTGGGAGATTTCATGCGCCTGGGCAATCACTCCCCTCAGATCGACTTCTTTGCGATGCAGGGCTTGTTCCAGGCGTTGATGGTCGTATAGCAGTTGCTGATATTTTTCTGTCAGGTGGGGGTCGTGATCGGTTGGCTCGGCGAAGAAGAGAGCCTGTCCGTCGGGCAAGGGCACCAGCCAGCAATGATGCAAGACCGGTTTGGGATGGACGCCCAGCAGAAGCACAAGTGGACTTTGCATTGCCCGATTTTCGCGCAGATGCTGTTCGCACAAGGGGCGGCTTTCTTCGCTGAGAAAATCGCTCAGCCGGCTGGCCAGCGGACGTTGGGCGCGCAGATGGGTAAAAGCGGGATTGCAGGCGAGAAGTTGGCCATCTGAAGTAACCAGGGCGATCAACCCGTATGTATTTCCCACCCAGTGTTTCACCCCATAACGGGCGACAAGCGTATCGAGCTCGTCCATAGGCTAATTATATTTTGTTTGCAATGGTTTTTACCTTACAGAGTCTCATCAGCGGGAACCACGCCGGCCAAATTGCCGTTCCAGGGTTTCCACCGAAAGATGAATCATCGTTGGCCGGCCATGAGGACAGGTACGTGGCGATTCGCACATTTCCAGGTCGTGGAGGAGGGCGCGCTGTTCCTCCTCCCTGAGGGATTGTCCACCTTTGATGGCCAGGCGCTTGCAGACACGTGCGGCCAGGCGTGCTTCGATCTCGGCCTGGAGAGGGGTTTCATCTTCTTCAAAGTCTTCTACCAGAGCGCGCAAGGCGACGGTTGGATCGCTGCCAGCAAACAGCGCCGGCATGGCGCGCACCTGGAAGGTGTTGCTACCAAAAGATTCTACATCGAAGCCCAGGTGATGTAAAATGGTCAAGTTTTCTTCCAGCAGCCGGGCCTGTGCCGGGGGGAAGTGCACAACGGCCGGGGTGAGCAGTGCCTGAGCGGGGATGTTTCGTTTGGCGTGTTGTGCCATCAGCCGTTCGAACAGGACGCGTTCGTGGGCTGCGTGCTGGTCAATCAGGTACAGCCCATCGGGGCCCTCGGCGACCAGGTAGGTGGCGCCGATCTGCCCGATGAGTCGCAGCAAGGGGATGGAGCGCCTCTCGCCGGGAATCAGGCCGGGGGAGGCCGCGCCCGCCTGCTCGTCCGGCAGCGAGGCGCCGGGCGCGGTGACCGCGGGGGCCTCGGCGGCCATTTGCCAGTCCAGCCCCACTTGCCGTGTCTCCTCCGTATTTTTGCTCCCTCCCCATAAGGCGGGTGGCACTATGGAGGGCACGGGGGTGTAGGCCAGCAGGGCGCGGCGAATCGCGCGTTGAACGAAGCTGAATACCCGATCGGCATCGCGAAAGCGGACTTCGGCTTTGGCCGGGTGGACGTTGACATCCACCTCTTCAGGGGGCATTTCCAGAAACAGAGTGGCCAGGGGGTAACGCCCGACCATGAGCAGGGTGTGGTAGGCCTGGAGCAGGGCTGTGCTCAGGGTCAGGTCTTGCACCCAACGCCCGTTGATGAAAAAGGTGATTTCTTTGCGGTTGGAGCGGGTGAGGGAGGTGGGGCTGGTGTAGCCGCTGAGACGCAGGCCGTCTTCTTCGGCCCACACTTCCAGCATTTGACGGGCGGTTTCCACGCCGTAGAGCGCTGCCAGAATGGCGCGCCGATCGCCGTCGCCGCTGGTTTGCAGGATGGTGTTTTCTCCTTCGGTCAGGCGCAGACGCAGGTGGGGGTAGGCCAGGGCGTAGCGGGTGACCAGGGCATCTATGGCCCGGCGCTCCGTGGTGTCGCTTTTTAGAAATTTCAGCCGAGCGGGTACGTTGTAGAACAAATCTTCCACCCACACTACGGTGCCGGGCGGGGCGCCGACGGGTTCTTTTTGGATGATTCGGCCACCTTCCACCCGCAGCCGCGCTCCGCTGAGGGCATCCGCTACTCGTGAGGTGAGGGTGAGCCGCGAGACGGAGGCGATGGAGGCCAGCGCTTCGCCGCGGAAACCCAGGGTAGAGATGTGGAAAAGATCTTCAGCCCGCGCCAGTTTGGAGGTGGCGTGACGGGTGAGGGCCAGTTCCAATTCGTCGGCGGGAATGCCGCTGCCGTCATCGGCCACCTCAATCCGTTTTCGCCCTGCTTCGGCGATGGTGATTTGCAGGCTGCGCGCGCCGGCATCTAGCGAGTTTTCCAGTAATTCTTTGACGACCGAGGCCGGGCGCTCGATCACCTCTCCGGCGGCAATTTGCGAAGCGACTTCGGGCGGCAGTAAATGAATGCTCATATCCGCATTATAATGCCTGCGCCGGTGCAAAAAGGTATAATCACCGATATGCGCTTTACAACGATCTTTTTTGACCTGGATGATACCCTCTACCCGGCCAGTACCGGCTTATGGGAAGTGCTCAAGGCGCGCATGGGCAGATACATGGCCGAGCGCCTGGACATTCCTGAAAGTGAGATCGCCCGCCTGCGCGAGCAGTATTTCCGGGAATACGGAACGACGTTGCGTGGCCTGCAAGCCAATTATCATGTCGATCCGCAGGATTTTCTGGCCTATGTGCACGATGTGCCCCTACACGACTATCTGACTCCCAATCCGGCCCTGGGCGCGCTTATCGCTTCACTCCCGACCCGCAACCTGATCTTCACCAACGCGGATCTCCCCCACGCCCGACGCGTTCTCGCCGTGCTCGGCCTGGAGGGTTGTTTTTCTGATATTGTGGACATCAACGCCATCGCTCCCTATTGTAAACCCATGCCAGAGGCCTTCCACATTGCCATGAAGATCGCCGGGGAGGAGGATGCACACCGTTGTGTGATTATTGATGATCAGCCACGCACCACCCGCACTGCTCGCTCTCTTGGAATGCTCAGTATCCTGTATGGGCAAAATGAGCCTCACCCCGATGCGGATTTCACTCTTACAGATTGGCAGATTTTGCCTGCTTTGCTTAACGGGAGAAAGCCATGAATACAGAAAAAGTCTATCTGGTGATTTTGATCGTCATCGGCATTGTCGTCCTTTCTAACCTGATGATGTATGCCATGGTGCGCGGCTCGCGCAATATCCGCTGGCCGGGCATTCATTCGCTGGGCGATACGTTCAACCCCGCGAGCAAAGATTCCGAAAAGACTTTGCAAGAACTACGCCAGCGAGTGAACGACCTTTCGCAACGTGACGACGATGATCCAGACGAGCGGTGAGTTGAACCTCTTCCAACGTTTTGCTGACAAAGAATTCATGATGGTTTAATCCTGCTGTGATATGTTCAGCGCAGCAGCCCCACTGCACCTTCTCGGAGGAAACTGTGAATAAGATTTTGAAAATTGTTTTGATTGTGCTGGCCATCTTTTTCGTGGCCGTGGCCTCTTTCTCTGGAGGCTTTGTCGTCGGCCACTGGCTGCCGCAGACCGTCGGTCAACCCCAGCAGGCCGTTGTCCCTTCCCCTTCGACGGAACAACAGTCGGCCACTCCCACCGATTTACAAACCCTCTTCAAGCCGTTTTGGGAAGCCTGGAACATCGTCCACGAACAATATGTAGATCAGCCGGTGAACGATGTCGCCCTGATGCAAGGCGCGATTCGCGGCATGATGGAAGCCCTCGGCGACCGCCACAGCTCCTACATGGACCCGCAGACGTTTGAGCAGGCCAACCAGGAGCTTTCTGGCGAGTATGAGGGCATTGGCGCGTATGTGGATACGACGACTGACTATCTCACCGTCATCAGCCCCATGTCTGGTTCTCCGGCAGAGCGGGCCGGCCTGCAAGCCGGAGATCAAATCATTGCCATTGACGGCGAAGACATGACCGGCGTGGATCCCGAGCTGGCGCGCCGCAAAGTACTTGGCCCGGCTGGGACGACTGTCCACCTGACGGTGCTACGCAAAGGCGAAGAAACGCCGCTTGAAATCGCCATCACGCGTGAACACATTGTGGTCAAAAGCGTGAATGGCAAGATGCTGGACAATGACATTGCCTATATCCAGCTGGTAACCTTTGGGGATAAAACCTCACAGGAACTGAAACAAACCCTGAGTGAACTATTGGCGCAAAACCCCAAAGGGCTGATTCTCGATTTGCGTAACAATGGAGGCGGTTACCTCAATACCGCTGTTGATGTGGCCTCGCAATTCATTCCAAAAGGCGTGGTGCTCTACGAGCAATATGGTGACGGCCGCAAAGTGGCCTACGATGTTGTACCCGGCGGGCTGGCAACGGATATTCCCATGGTCGTGCTGATTAACGAAGGCTCCGCCTCGGCCTCCGAGATCGTGGCCGGTGCGTTGCAAGATTACGGACGGGCCAAACTGGTCGGTGTCACTTCCTATGGCAAAGGCTCGGTGCAAAACTGGGTGCCTCTCTCCGACAATCAGGGCGCAATACGGGTGACCATTGCCAAGTGGCTCACTCCCAAAGAACGCACCATCCACGGCAAGGGCCTCACGCCTGATGTGGTCGTAGAAATGACTGAGGCCGATTACCAGGCCAAACGAGACCCGCAGCTGGATAAAGCCGTCGAAGTTTTGTTGCAAATGATCGCTGCTTCTACTTCGCAATAATCAGCATGGAGGTGTGCAATGCTGTTCTACAACCCTACGTACTTTCTCTTCATGGCGCCAGCCATTCTACTCATGATGCTGGCATCGTGGTATGTCAATTCAACCTTCCGCAAATGGAGCATGGTACCGGCGCGCAGCCGTCTGACCGGTTATGAAGCCGCACAACGTTTGATTTCCAGTGGCGGCCTCTACGGCGTGCGCGTGGAGGGTGTGCCGGGTAACCTGAGCGATCATTATGACCCGCGTGATAAAGTGCTGCGCCTTTCTCCTGGCGTGGCCAATAGCGCCTCGGTCGCTTCGCTGGCCGTGGCTGCTCATGAATTGGGTCATGCCATGCAAGATGCCGAAGAATACTTCCCGTTGCGTTTTCGCGCCGCCCTGGTGCCAGTGGTGAATATCGGCTCCTACCTGGGCTGGATCTTCATCATGATCGGCCTGTTCCTGAACATGATCCAGATCGCCTGGCTAGGCGTGCTGGTCTTTTCGGGGGGCGCCCTCTTTGCGCTGGCTACGCTGCCGGTGGAACTGAACGCTTCGGCGCGGGCCAGGCAATTACTGGTCCATAGCGGCCTGATTCAGGGCGAAGACGAAATGCGCGGCGTCCATCAGGTGCTCAATGCGGCTGCCTTGACCTATGTCGCTGGCCTGGTCACGGCTTTGTTGCAACTGCTCTACTATGTCACCCTGGTTGGTGGCCTGGGCCGCCGTCGGCGCTGAACCCAAAGAAAAAACCCCCCATGCCTCGAAAGCATGGGGGGTTCGTTTTGAGAGGACAAGCATAAATTATAATGTCCCTATCATGCGTAAATTCCTCATGATCGTCCTCCTTTTCCTCGGAATCACGCTGATCATTTTGAGCTTCGGGGAATTGGAAACGATCGTTAAAACCATCCAACAAGGCAATCTCTGGTTTCTGTTGCTGGCGCTGCTCATTCAACTCGCCTGGTTTGGGGTCGTGGGACAGATGTATCGCTCGATTTATCACCTGCTCGGCGTGGATGAATCTGCCCTGACCCTGAGTCTGATCGCCGCGGCCGCCAATTTTGTCAACGTCGTCGCACCGACCGCCGGTGTGGGCGGTATTGCCCTTTTTACTGCCGAAGCCAGGCGCCGTGGACATCCCTCCGGCAAGGCTACCGTCGCCGGAGCCTTATTCCTGCTTTTCGATCAGGCCGCTTTCTCCGTCATCCTGGCTTTGGGGCTGCTGGTTCTCTTCCGTCGCAACAACCTGAGCGCCGGAGAAATTACTGCATCCCTTTTGTTTTTGCTGGTGGCAGGTTTTTCCGCCTTTTTGCTTTACCTGGGCTATCGCTCGGCAGCGCGCCTGGGCAACGCCCTGGCAAAAATGGCTCGCCTGATTAACTGGTTGCTGCGTCCTTTTATTCACCGTCAATACCTGAGTGAGCAACGTGCTCACGAATTTGCCGCTGAAGTGGCCGATGGCCTCTCCGGCCTCTCAGAAAAACCCCGCAGCCTGCTGACCCCCATCTTGCTTGGCCTGGCTAACAAGACCCTGTTGATGGGTGTCCTGATCTGTTCTTTTCTCTCTTTCGCAGTCCCCTTTTCTGCGGGCACCATTGTCGGCGGATTTGCCATCGGCTATCTGTTTTTGATTGTTTCACCCACCCCCTCCGGCATTGGCGTAGTAGAAGGAGTGATGGCTATCGGCTTGAGCACCCTGCGCGTCCCCTGGAGCCAGGCGGTGGTGATCACCATCGTCTATCGTGCCATCACCTTTTGGGTGCCGCTTGGGGTGGGCGCAATCGCCTTTCGTGCCCTGCATTTTGAAGAACCTGAAGAAAAGGACTGAAAATAGACTCCTCCCTTTCGCATCGAATTTTCACCCATTCCCCCAAAAATTGCCGCATGCGTGTTCTTCGATTCAACGAAAATATCGAGGCTCTATGGACAAACATTTTGAAGACCTGTTGATCCAATACGTTCAAAGTACCCCCGAACAACGCCAGCGCATCGAGGCGACTCTCTGGCAGGAATTTGGCACAGTCAAAGCCGTCTTCGTAATGGACCTTTCCGGCTTTTCCCTGCTCACCCAAAAATACGGCATCGTCCACTACCTCTCAATGGTCAAACGCATGCAACTGACGACCCTCCCCATCGTAGAAAAACACGGTGGCGAAGTGATCAAATTTGAAGCCGATAACTGCTTTGCCATGTTTCCCGACGTGCTTCCCGCCGTCCAGGCCAGCGTTGAACTCAACCAAACCTTCGACCACCTCAATCAGCACACCGAGCCGCCCTTCGACATCAAAGTCTCCATTGGCATTGACTACGGCCCCGTCCTGCTCATTGGCGGCCCCGATTACTTTGGCGATACCGTCAACTGCGCCAGCAAAATCGGCGAAGACGTGGCTCGCCCCGGCGAAATCTACCTCACCGAACGTGCCTTTGCCCGCCTGCCCGCTCAGTTGGGCTTTCGCGGCGAAAAACTGGGAATCTCCATTTCCGGCATTCACCTGAACGTCGTCAACCTCAATTACGGATGAGCCTTTTCTCTCTTCTCGATGAATGGAAGCGCGACGCCCAAACCGCGGCGAATCTGACCACCTGGCAGATTCTCCCCCCCAGGCCACCTACAGCGCTTCCTTTCCCGACCGATCTGCCGGCCCCCGTTAAACAGGCGCTGATCTCCGCCGGAGTCACTACCCTTTACAGCCATCAGGTAGAAGCCTGGCAGGCGGCTCGTGCCGGCGAAAACATCGTCCTGGCCACTGGCACCGCCTCGGGCAAAACCCTGGCCTACACTTTGCCAGTCCTTGCTGCTCTGCTGGAAGACCCGTCCGCCCGGGCACTTTACCTCTTCCCCACCAAAGCCCTGGCCCAAGACCAATTGGCTGCCATCAACAAACCACTCGCCGCCATCGCTCAGCCCGGCCTGACTGCTGCCATCTACGATGGCGATACTCCTGCCGCCCGCCGCGCCTCCATCCGCCAGGCAGCCCGTCTCCTGCTCACCAACCCCGATATGCTCCACACCGGCATCCTGCCTCATCATACCCGCTGGGAAGAATTCCTCCGTCATCTCAAATTCATCGTCATTGATGAAATGCACACCTATCGCGGCGTATTCGGCTCTCATGTTTCCAATGTGTTGCGGCGACTTAAGCGAATTGCCGCCTTTTATGGCGCCCGCCCCCAATTTATTCTCACCTCGGCCACCATCGGCAACCCGGCCCAGCTAGCCGAACGCCTCATCGAAGCCCCGGTTCACTTGATTAACCGCGATGGCTCCTCGCGTGGCGAACGTCATTTCATCCTTTACAACCCGCCCATCGCAGATGAATCCCTCGGCCTGCGAAAGTCGGCGTACGAAGAAGCAGCGCGCCTTGCCCTGACGCTGCTCAAACACAACGTCCAAACCGTTGTCTTTGCCCGCGCACGGCGCAGCGTCGAAATTTTACTCACCAGGTTGCAGGCCGAAAAACAACACCCACCCGCCGCGATTCGCGGCTACCGCTCCGGCTACCTCCCTGCCCAACGCCGCGAGATCGAAAGTGGCCTGCGCGACGGCTCGGTGCGCCTGGTCGTCGCCACCAACGCCCTCGAGCTGGGGATTGATATTGGTGGGCTGGGCGCGGCCATGCTGGTTGGCTATCCCGGCAGCATCGCCTCGCTCTGGCAACAGGCCGGCCGCGCCGGCCGTGGGGATGATCCCGCCCTGGCAGTGCTGATCGCCTCCCCCAATCCCCTCGATCAGTTCCTGGCTCATCACCCCGAATACCTCTTCGCTCAATCCCCCGAGCACGCCCTGATCAACCCCGATCACCTGCTCATTTTGCTGTCCCATTTGCGTTGCGCCCTTTTCGAGTTGCCCTTCCAGAAGGGGGAGCCTTTTGGCGCCTTGAGCGCCGAACAGGTGGAGGAATTCCTCCAAATTTTGTTAGCCAATCAAGAAGCCTACTTTTCCAGAGAAAAATATTTCTGGATGGCCGATCAATATCCGGCGGCGGACATTTCCCTGCGCTCGGCCTCCCCCGCCAACGTCTTGTTGCGCAGCGAAGATGAAAATGGCCCACACATCATCGGCGAAGTGGACCTTTCCAGCGCATTCTGGATGGTGCACCCGCGCGCCGTTTACCTGCACGAAGGACAGCAGTACTTCGTCCAAGAACTCGATCTCCAGCGCAACCAGGCCACCCTGATCCCTGTGGGCCTCGATTACTACACCGAAGCACTGCGCGAAACAACCGTACAAATTCTGGCGGTATCCGAACAGGTGGCTGCCCGGGGAGGCGAAAAAAGTTGGGGAGAGTTACAGGTGACCACGCAGGTGACCGGCTTCCGCAAACGATCCTGGCTTTCGGGCGAAAACCTGGGCGAAGAACCCCTGGATCTGCCCCCCACCGATTTACAAACGACCGGCTACTGGCTGACCCTGAGCGAATCCACCGTCACGCATCTGCGCGAGACGGGCGCCTGGTCTAACGACCCAAACGACTACGGCCCCGATTGGCCCAAAATCCGTCAGCTTGTGCGCGCACGCGATGGGTTTCGCTGTGCTTTGTGCGGTGCGGCGGAGACGGATCGTCAGCACGATGTGCATCATAAAATCCCGTTTCGGCAATTTTCCAGCGCGGAGCAGGCCAATCGCCTGGAGAACCTCATCACGTTGTGCCCCTCATGTCATCGGCGGGCCGAGCAAAACGTGCGGATGCGCAGCGGGCTGGCTGGGTTGGGCTATGTGCTCCGTCATCTGGCCCCTCTTTTTCTGATGTGTGATAGCGGCGACCTCGGCTTGTACCTGGATGCTGGCGGGACAACGTTCGACGCCCCGGCCGTTGTGCTTTATGACCAGGTACCGGCGGGCATTGGCTTCAGCCAGAAATTATTTGAACTTCATGGCGAGCTGTTGCAGCGTGCCCGGCAACTGGTCAGCGAATGTCCCTGCCAGGATGGCTGTCCCTCCTGTGTTGGCCCGGCGGGCGAAAATGGGGTGGGGGGGAAGCAAGAAACGTTGGCCATTCTGGAATGGTTGTAACGCAATGGTTCAGCCATTGCGCGGCAGTAAAGGCGAGGAGCAAGATCATGGCCAACAAAAGCGAAAGGGATCGAGTCGTTTTTTTATCAAAATTCGACGATTTCCCCACGATTTTGTCCGAAAAAACTCACAGCGGCCGCTACAAAGGCGGCCGCTGTGAGTTCGAAATTTTAGGAAAGCCAGCCTTCATGGGCTATCCAGGCAGGCTGGAAAGGCGGCTTCACATTTTAGTGTTCGATAACCCGCGGCAGGGCTTTGGCCTGTTTGATCCAGTCTGCTACCTGATCGGGGCCCGGCAATTTATTGACCAGATTCTTGGCCTGATTGACACTGACCAGTTTTTCGTACAGGTTTTTCGGGTCGCGTTGAGCGA
>JBMFPJ010000028.1:0-10662 GCA_049969175.1 Anaerolineae bacterium
TATCCCATTCAGCCCTTTCCAAGCGAACAGGGACGAATTCGCGCCCAAGAGAATGGTGGAGAATCAAGCCAACTCAAGCAGGAGGTGAAGCGGAAACAAACGGTCACTTTTCCAGTATCCTTTCATCTCAAAAACTGTCCACCCTGTCACTTAATTCTAAAAAAGGAGAATAGCATATGTTCGGCTCATTGATTGGCGAGGTCTTTGGGACCTTCATCCTGATCCTGCTCGGTGATGGTGTTGTCGCCAACGTAGGACTTGCCCCGCGTCTGGCCGCGCCCGCCTACAACTGGAACACCATCACCTTCGGCTGGGCGTTCGCGGTGATCGTTGCCGTCTATGTTTCTGCCGGCGTTTCCGGGGCGCATCTCAACCCGGCAGTGACCATTGCCCTGGCGACAAAGCGCGATTTCCCCTGGAGCAAGGTGTTCCCCTACATCATTGCCCAAATCGTCGGCGCTTTCCTGGGAGCATTGGGGGTTTACCTGGTTTACATGGATGGCTTGCGTTCTGCGGGGATGCCCAACGTCTGGTGCACAGGACCCGGTTCGGTGTTTGGCCAGGCATTTTGGGGAGGCGTTGCTAATGTAGCCCCTAGCGGCAGTTATAGCTTCACCAATGCAGTCATCACCGAAATCATCGGCACGGCCGTGCTGCTGTGGGGTGTGCTCGCCAGCGGCGATAGCAAGAACATCGGCCTGATGCACAACCTGGGTCCTTTCCTGGTTGGTGGAACGGTTCTGGCGGTGGGTCTCTCGCTGGGTGGGCCTAGCGGTTATGCGATCAATCCAGCTCGTGATTTTGGCCCGCGCTTGTTTGGCTTGCTCGCTGGCACCCAGGGATTGTTCAGCAATGGCTACTGGCTGGTTCCGATCATCGCCCCGATCATCGGCGGACTGATCGGTATCTACACCTACGACTGGTTTGTCTCAGCCAACCTTGCCAAAAAGTAAAAAGTGAGTGAAACGCCTGCGGAGGCAGGAGATGAAAAAACTAATTAATAAACCAGAAGACGTCGTCTTAGAAGAACTTCAAGGAATCGCCGCCGCCCATCCTGACCTGGTCAAAGTACATTTCAATCCAAACTACATCGTGCGCGCTGACGCCCCCGTCAGGGGGAAAGTCGGGCTGGTATCCGGTGGTGGATCTGGGCATGAGCCGATGCACGGTGGGTTTGTGGGCATGGGCATGCTCGATGCTGCCTGCCCGGGAGCAGTGTTCACTTCCCCTACCCCCGATCAAATGCTGGAAGCCACCAAAGCCGTAAACGGGGGCAAAGGCGTATTGCACATCGTCAAAAACTACACAGGCGATGTGATGAACTTTGAAATGGCCGCTGACCTGGCTCGCGCCGAGGGGATCGAAGTGGAAAGCGTCATCATTGATGACGATGTGGCCGTCAAAGACAGCCTGTACACCGCCGGTCGGCGGGGTGTCGGCTCTACCGTTCTGGCCGAAAAACTGTGCGGTGCAGCCGCCGAGGAGGGCCGTTCCCTGCAACAGGTAGCCGATGTCTGTCGAAAGGTCAAGAACTTGGGGCGCTCGATGGGGATGGCGCTCACATCCTGCACCGTTCCGCATGCCGGCAAGCCCACTTTTGACCTGCCCGAAGACCAGATGGAAATCGGTATCGGTATCCACGGAGAACCAGGACGAGTGCGCATGCCACTCAAGACAGCTGATGAAATCACCGAAATGCTCATGGAACCCATTATCAATGACATTCCCTACAAAGCCGGTGATGAAGTCTTGCTGTTCGTCAATGGCATGGGTGGCACTCCCCTGATCGAACTCTACATCGTCTATCGTAAGGCACATGAAATCGCCACCAAACATGGCCTCAAAGTCGTCCGCAATCTGATCGGCTCATACATCACCAGCCTGGAAATGGCCGGCACTTCGATCACCATGCTCAAAATGGACGCAGACCTGATCAAATTGTGGGATGCACCGGTCAAGACTGCGGGGCTGCGCTGGGGCGCTTAAGTCTATAATTGGGGTCAGGTGACGATCTATCCCTGACCCCAATTTTGCGGAGATTGATTATGCCAATTCAACGTGATGACGTTCTCGAATGGATCAAAGCCGTTGCGCAGGAACTTTCCAATCAGAGTGCCTATCTGACCGAACTGGATTCGGCTATTGGCGATGCCGACCATGGCGTAAACATGGATCGAGGCTTCAAAGCCATCCTGAACAAAATGCCTGAACTGAGCGACAAAGATATCGGCACCATTTTCAAGACGATGGGCATGACCTTGCTATCCACGGTAGGCGGCGCCAGTGGCCCGCTTTATGGGACCCTCTTCCTGCAGGCCGGCATGAAAACTGCCGGAAAAATGGAGCTCACCCTGGCCGATTGGACCGAAGCCCTCGAAGCCTCTCTCAACGGCGTGATCATGCGTGGCAAAGCAGAATTACAGGATAAGACCATGGTAGATGCTCTGGCCCCCGCCGTGGCCGCCCTCAAAGAAGCCCTCCAGGATGGTCAATCTCTGCGCAGCGCACTGGAAATGTCGGCTGAGGCGGCCAGAAAAGGCATGGAATCAACCATCCCGCTTGTTGCCCGCAAAGGACGCGCCAGTTACCTCGGCGAACGCAGCGCCGGACATCAAGACCCGGGCGCGACCTCTTCCTATCTGATCCTCAAAACCGCCGCGGAAACGTGGAAAAATTGTGAGTGATTTCTACAAACACAGGAGGTAGAAAATGGCTAAGTATGCTGCTGCCGTTGACCAAGGCACAACCAGCACCCGTTTCATGATTTTCGATCATAGCGGCAAAGTCGTCGCTGTTGACCAGAAAGAACACGAACAGATTTATCCCAAGCCAGGGTGGGTGGAACACGATCCCATGGAAATCTGGCAGCGCACCCAGGAAGTGATTGATGGCGCCCTAAAAAAGAGCGGTGTGGACCCCAAAGACATCGCGGCCGTGGGTGTGACCAATCAACGCGAGACCACCGTCGTTTGGGATCGCGCCACCGGTAAGCCCGTCTATAATGCCATCGTCTGGCAGGATACCCGCACCGATGTCATCTGCAACGAACTGGCCAAAGACGGCGGCCAGGATCGCTTCCGCCCCCAGGTCGGTCTCCCACTGGCTACCTACTTCTCCGGCCCCAAGATCAAGTGGATCTTAGACAACATCCCCGGCGTGCGCGCAAAAGCCGAAAAAGGTGAAGTGCTCTTTGGCAATATTGACACCTGGATCATCTGGAATCTCACCGGTGGCCCGAACGGTGGTGTACACGTCACAGATGTCTCGAATGCTTCACGCACCATGCTCATGAATCTCGAAACCCTTGACTGGGATGAGGAGATTTTGAAAATCATGGGCATTCCCAAGGCCATGCTGCCGCGCGTCCGCCCCTCTGCCGAAGTCTATGGAAAAGCTATCGGCTCGCTGAACGGTGTGCCGGTCGCCGGCGACCTGGGTGACCAGCAGGCAGCCCTCTTTGGGCAGACCTGCTTCAGCCCCGGCGAAGCCAAGAACACTTACGGCACAGGCTGCTTCATGCTGCTCAACACCGGCACCAAGCCCGTTCAATCCAAGCAGGGATTGCTCACCACCCTGGGCTACAAGATCGGCAACGAACCGGCCGTGTACTGTCTGGAAGGCTCAATTGCCATCACCGGCGCGCTGGTCCAGTGGCTGCGCGACAACCTCAAATTCTTCGATTTCTCCAAACATATCGAAGATTACGCCCGCGCTGTACCTGATAGTGGTGGCATTTACATCGTGCCCGCCTTCTCTGGTCTCTTCGCCCCCTATTGGAAGAGCGATGCGCGCGGCGTGATCGTTGGCCTGACCCGCTACATCACCCGCGAACACATCTGCCGCGCCGCCCTGGAGGCCACTGCCTACCAGACGCGCGAAGTGCTGGATGCCATGAACGCCGACTCTGGCGTGCCGCTGACCGCTCTCAAGGTGGATGGCGGCATGGTCTTCAACGAGCTGTTGATGCAGTTCCAGGCAGATATCCTCGGCGTGCCGGTGATCCGCCCCACCGTTTCGGAAACGACCGCCCTCGGCGCTGCTTATGCCGCCGGCCTGGCCGTTAGCTTCTGGAGCAAGGTCGAAGACCTGCGCGCGAACTGGGGCAAAGACAAAGAGTGGATACCGCAGATGGACGCCAAAGAACGCGAACGCCTGTACAAAGGCTGGAAGAAAGCGGTTACCCGCACCTTTGATTGGGTCGAAAACAACGCCTGATCAATCGCAGGGATGGGTGGGGCAACCTGCCCATCCCTTTTCTGGCAAATGTGACGCGGAGCCATTTATGCCCTCCAAAAAAGGAAAAAAAGTAAAGAAAACGGTACAGAAGGACACACCCTCCTTCAACCAACCCTGGATTTCGCTGCGTACCGGTCGCATCATCATCGCCATCACCAGCATCCTCATGGCAGGATTGACGGCTATCCAGGTGATCCCTTATCGCGGCTGGGGGCCAGGAATTTTGTGGAGCCTGTTTTTTGGTGGAATGATTTGGGTGATTTTTTACGGAATGCTATTCATCAATCGTTTCTTGCGACGTTAAAAACTACACAAAGAAAGGGTCTGCCACTACTCAACCCAGGAGTTCCTTATGGGAAAACCACATGCCATCATCATCGGAGCTGGTTTTACCGGCGTTGCCACCGCGCATGATCTGGCCTTGCGCGGCTTCGATGTCACGGTTGTAGAGCGCGGCGACTTTTGCAACGGCACCTCGGGGCGCACCCATGGCCTGCTCCATTGCGGAGGGCGCTATGCAGTCAAAGATCGCGAATCGGCTATCGAGTGCATTGAAGAAAACATGATTCTGCGGAAGATCGTCCCCCAAGTGATTGAACCCAATGGTGGTCTCTTCATCGCTCTCAACGAGAGCGACCTGGCATATCGTCAGGCTTTCATCGAAGGCTGCGAGGCCTGCCATATCCCCATTGAAGAATTAAAACCACAAGAAGCCCTGCGCCTGGAACCCAACATCAACCCCAAGCTATTGACCGCTTTCCTCGTCCCCGATGGCACTTTCGATCCATTGCGCCTGGCACTCGCCTTTGCCGCCACTGCCAGAAAGAACGGCGCCCAATTTTTCACCTACACCGAAGTTAACCACCTGATTCTGGATGGCAAAGGCACAGTGATAGGCGTGACCGTCACAGATCGGCGGGCGAATCGCACCTACGAGATTAGCGGCGACATCGTCGTCAACGCTACCGGCGTTTGGGCAGGGGAAATTGCCGAAATGGCCGGCGCAAAAGTCCCGGTCAAACCAACGCCGGGGGTGATGGTCGCCTACGATCAACGTCTGGTGCAGCGCGCCATCAACCGCCTGAACGAACCCGGTGACGGTGACATCGTTTTGCCGCAGCGCCGCATGGTTGTGGTGGGGACCACTTCGTTTGAAGTAGAAGATCCCGATTACGTGCCGGTACTCAAAGATCACGTCGAACTCATGTTGGAGCGCGGCGCCGAATTGATACCGGGGATTCGTCAGGCGCGTGTGCGCGGCAAATACATGGCCAGTCGTCCGCTCATCGCCGCCGGTTCCGGGCGCAGCGCGGCACGGACTTTCAAATGTTTCGACCACAAAGAGACGGACAACGTCGATGGGCTGGTCACCATCACTGGCGGCAAAGCCACCACCCTGCGCGCCATGGCAGAAAAAACCGCCGACATCGTCTGCCAGAAATTGGGAATTCAGGCCCCTTGCCTGACGCGGGAAACTCCCTTACTCTCTTACCGACAATACTTCGCACTCGCATAAATTGGAGCGATTATGAGCGACAACAAATGGAACATCACGCTCAAAATTCACCGCCAGAAAGAAGGCCAGGCGCCTTACTTTCAGGAATTTCGCCTCGAGGTGGATCCCGACGAATATGTGCTGGATGCGGTTGAACGGGTGTGGGCCTTTATGGACCGCAGCCTGTGTTTCCGGCACGCCTGCCATCACTCTACCTGCGGCGCTTGTGGGATGCGGGTCAACAACCTCGAAAAACTTACCTGCATTACCTCCATTCGCGACGTGACCCACGATAGCGGGATCATCAAGGTGGAACCCTTGCGCAACTTCCCTGTGATCTCTGATCTGGTCGTGGATATGAGCAGCCTCTACACCCGCATGGAAAGCGTGGGTGCCAAAGCGGTGCTCCCCGTCACTCAGGCCGAAATCGAGCGTCCACCTGCTGCCTGGCCTGCCGGGAGTGAAGAATATCTACGCCTGACCGATTGCATCGAGTGTGGCTTGTGCATCAGCGCCTGCCCATCCGCGGCTACCTCGCCCTCTTACCTCGGGCCGGCCGTGCTGGCTGCTGCCCAAACCGTCGGTTTAACCGCAGAGACCCTGGAAATTGTCGACTCAGAAGACGGCTTATGGCGTTGTCACAGCGCCTTTGAGTGCACCGCCGTCTGCCCATCCGCAGTGGACCCGGCCCGTCGCATCATGAATTTGCGGCAACAGGTCGTTCGCCTGCGCCTGAGCAACCTGCTCAAAAAAAACTGAAACAGACAAACAGAAGGCAAAACGTGATGAACGAGAAATCTAACCTTCCCGCGCCTCGAAAATTCCTTTCCTGGTTCAACCCCATCGGAAGACAAACTGGCGGTTGGGCATTTATCCTCAATCGCATCACCGCCCTGGGACTGACTCTCTTCCTGTACATTCACCTGCTGGTCTTGGGGAAACTGGCTCAGGGCCCCAATACCTATGATGATTTCGTTCGCCTCACCCACCAACCGCTGTTCATTTTCGGTGAGTTGCTGGTCGTCGCGGCCGCATTTTTGCATGGATGGAACGGTGTGCGCATTCTTCTGACCACATTTGGCATTAGTGTCCCCTACCAGAAGCAGCTTTTCTACGCCTTCATGGCCCTGGCTGCGATTGCCATCGTCATCTTCGGCTACCACATGTTCGCCAGTTAAAGCAGCAACGGAGGGACAAATGAACACAGCCTCTACCCCGAAATCCGGTGAAAACGTCTGGATCTGGCTCATCAAAATCCTGACCGGACCACTTTTATTCATCTTGCTCGGCATTCACCTGATCGTCAACCACCTGCTCGGCAAAGAAGGTGTGCTGAGGTACGCCGAGGTCATCGCCTACTATAACAATCCCATCATCCCCATCATGGAAATCCTCTTCCTGGCTACCGTAGTTACCCATTCTCTGACCGGCCTGCGCAGCATTATCCTTGATCTGAAGCCCTCTCGCTCCGCGCTGAAAATTCTCGATCTCTTCTTTCTCCTGGCAGGCATCTCAGCCTTCATTTATGGCACACGGTTGATTCTGATCATTGCCGCCCTTCAGTAAATGGAGCCATATTTCATGGTCGGGCTGGTCATCGTCTCGCACAGTCGGGAACTGGCACAGGCATTGCTTCGTTTGGTGCGCCAGGTTACGCGCCAAAACCTCCCCATCGCCATTGCCGCCGGCGCAGGAGAAGACCACAGCGAATTTGGCACCGACGCCACTGAAATCATGGAAGCCATTCGTTCTGTGTTTTCGCCGGAGGGGGTCGTTGTTTTAATGGACCTGGGCAGTGCGATCTTAAGTGCCCAAATGGCCGCCGAATTGCTGGATGCAGAAATCGCGGCGCGAGTGCGCTTTTGCGCCGCCCCTCTGGTCGAGGGGGCAATCGCTGCAGCGGTGCAGATCAGCCTGGGGAGCGACCTGGAAACGATTTGCCACGAGGCACAGCAGGCTCTCTTACCCAAGCAGGCCCAGATCGAGGAGAATCCCCCTCCCCTGCCGACAGTTGCCCCCGTGGTTGGTCCGCCCTCCGGCGAATCAACACGGGAAGTCATCCTGACTCTGAAAAACCTGCACGGTCTCCACGCCCGACCGGCGGCTCGATTCGTTCAAACCGTGGTGCGATACAAAGCCGAGGTCAGTGTGAGCGACCTGACCAACGGGAAAGGCCCGGTTTCAGCGCACAGCCTGAATGCCATTGCCACGCTGGGGGCTGTTGAACACCATCAGATCCGGGTGACCGCTTCGGGTCCGGAAAGTGAGGCGGTGCTGCAGGCTCTCACCGCCCTGGTGGAAGAAGGCTTCGGTGAGCCAGGCGCTGAGGCAGCGCCCGTTCCCAAAGTCGCATTTCAACCATCGGAAGAAAAACTAACCAAAAGAGAAGGGGTCATTACCGCCATTCCAATTTCAGAAGGCATCGCCATTGCTCCCCTGTACCGCTTTCGCCTGCCACTGCCTGCCATTTCGCAGGAACCCGCCGAAGATGGCGAGCGGGAATGGGAAAAATTGCAACGTGCCCTGGAGGTGACAAAACAGGCAATTGAGCGACGCGCTGCTCAGATGCGAACATTCATCTCGCCGGCAGAAGCAGCCATTTTCGAGGTGCACCTGCTGATCTTGCAAGACCCCGATTTGCTGGAAATCGCCGCGGAGAACATTCATCAAAAGCGACAAAATGCCTCCGCAGCCTGGAACGCGGCTGCCGAAGTCATCGCGGCACGCTATCGTTCTGTGCCAGATGCCTATCTACAGCAGCGCGCCGCGGATGTGGAGGATGTGAAAAATCAGGTCTTACTGGCGCTGGCTGGTCAGGTCGCCGCGGAGAAAATCACCTTCCCAGAAGCGGTGATCCTGTATGCTGACGAAATCACCCCCACCCAAACGGCTCAACTGGATATGAGCGCTGTGGTCGGGATTGTGACTCGCAGCGGTGGACCAACTTCACACAGCGCCATTTTGGCACGCGCTCTGGGCATTCCCGCCGTTTCGGGAGTTGGCGCGGCTCTGGAGGGCGTGTCTGAAGGGACACCCCTGGCCATCGATGGCGGCAAAGGGATGGTCTGGTTGCGCCCTGCTGGCGAGGCCTTGAAAGAGCTGGCTGAGCGGCAAAAGCGCTGGCAGGCCGAGCGCGAAGCCATGCGGCAAGCGAGTTTTGCCCTGGCCGCTACCCGTGATGGGCGTCGTATTGAAGTAGTGGCAAATGTGGGAAATCTGAGCGAGGCTCAGGCAGCCGTGCAAAACGGCGCCGAGGGGATTGGCCTGCTTCGCACAGAATTTTTGTTTTTGACGCGTACCTCTCCGCCCGACGAAAGTGAACAATTTACTGTTCTGCGGCAAATTGGTGCCGTCATGGAGGGGCGAACGGTGATTGTGCGCACGCTGGACGCGGGCGGTGACAAGGAGCTGCCCTACATTTCGCTCCCCCCAGAAGCCAATCCGTTTTTAGGCGTGCGCGCGATTCGAATGTCGCTCCGCCACAAAGATTTATTTCTGCCCCAGCTACGGGCAATTTTGCGGGCGGCACATGAGTTTCCATTCCGTATCATGTTCCCCATGGTCGCCAACCTGGAGGAAGTACATCAGGCGCGCGCTTTACTGGTTGAAGCCCACCAGCAATTGACAGCTGAGAAAATCCCTCATGCCTGGCCCATGGAAAGCGGCATTATGGTGGAAATTCCCTCGGCGGCCCTGCTCAGCGATCAATTTGCCCCGGAAGTAGATTTCTTCAGCATTGGCACCAATGATCTAACTCAATACACCCTGGCAGCAGAACGCGGCAACCCTTTGCTCAGCGAGATGAACGATGCCCTGCACCCGGCCGTTTTGCGGCTGATCAAAATGGTAGTCGAAGCGGTTCACCGCTATGGAAAATGGGTGGGGGTGTGCGGGGAATTGGCCGGTGATCCGCTAGCAGTGCCGGTTTTGATTGGCCTGGGCGTGGATGAACTGAGCTTGAATCCAGCCGGGATTCCGCGAGTAAAAGCCATCATTGGTGCATTGGATATGCCCACAACACAAAACCTGGCCAGGCAAATCCTGGAAACAGCCAGCGCAGCCGAAGCGCGGCAAGCGGCACGGCAATTTTTAACCGAACGAGGAATCTCACTGTAAACACCGTAAAGAACAAAAAGCGCCCCTGAAACCAGGAGCGCTTTTTGAATTTCAGGCCCTGAGCAAAATGCTCAATGCGGCTTACTTGTGAATGACAATACTGCCCCCACCCAGAGGTTGTTGAGCGCCATTATCATACACGATGTGCTCGCCAGCCTCATGTTCAGGTAGCGGAGAACGCCTATGACACGAAATGCGACAAATTTTCTTCGAGGAATTCGTGGAAATTCGATGCAGAAGAGACCCGAGTCTTATGCAGACAAAATTTATTGTACGTGATGCCTAACAAAATGCAAGGATTGGCGCGTAAAAATTTTTTGAGAGACATTCACAATTGTGGCTAATTGTACAAAATGAATTTTTATGGTAGAGTCTAACCAACACTCTTCAACATCATGAGGGCAGATCATGAATGCAGATAAAATTCCGGATATCATCATCGGCCGTTTGCCAGTTTATCTACGTGCTTTGCAGCGCATGGCAGAACAAGGAATGAAAACGACGTCCTCCCAGGAATTGGGCGAACGGGTTGGCATTTCCGCCGCACAAATTCGTAAGGATATATCTCAGTTTGGGGAATTTGGCAAACAAGGCACGGGATATTCTATTGCCTTTTTGATTGATAAGTTACGCGAAATCCTGAAAGTAGATCGTATTTGGGATGTAGTCCTGGTCGGTGCAGGAGATATGGGACACGCATTGGCTCGCTATCAGGGCTTCGTCAATCGCGGGTTTCGCATTGTGATGGTCTTTGATAACGATCCAGCCAAGATCGGACAAAAGATCGGCGATTTTGTCATTGAAGATAGTGCAAC
>JBMFPJ010000029.1:0-10622 GCA_049969175.1 Anaerolineae bacterium
CAACCCGGAGCGGAGCGCTTGCTCGGCCGGGGAGATATGCTCTACCAGGCGCCCGATGCGCCCTCGCCGGCGCGTTTGCAGGGCGTTTTTGTTTCGGATCATGAAATTCAAAAACTGGTGGAGTACTGGCGCCAGCAGGCAGGTGGCACAAATCCCTATGCGGCTGCCGGCGCGATGGGTGAATCGCTGCCCGAAGGTGTGCCGCTCAAACAACAGCCGCTATGGGAGGATATGGAGGTTTTTGAAGGCGATCCGCTCTTGAGCGAGGCGATTGACCTGGTGCGTCGCGAGGGGCGTGCTTCGGTTTCGATGTTGCAGCGACGGTTGCGCATTGGCTATACCCGTGCTGCTCGCCTGATCGATCAAATGGAGGAAAAAGGCATTGTTGGCCCGCCAGAGGGGGCTACCCAAATCCGCCAGGTGTTGGATTACGGCCCAGCTGCGCCTCCGAAAGACGATGGCCAGTAAACAATTACTTGCAGTAGAACAACTGCTTGCAGTAGAACAACTGCAAGCAGTTGTTCTACTTGTGTGGAAGCCCTGAACCTGATTGGGTTATCCTGTGTTTTTATTCGTGCTATAATCTTCTCCTGCTACGCCCCTGTAGCTCAATGGACAGAGCAGGGCACTCCTAAGGCCAAGATGTGGGTTCGATCCCCGCCAGGGGCGCTCAAGGTTTTCTAATGAAATTCTTATCTAAAAGGTATTGCATCTTGCACGGAGTTATAGTATGATAACCATGGCAAGCGCTAGGGTGCCCCCCTCACCCTGGCGCTTGCCATTTTTGTTGCTCTTCTTTTTGGAGGTTTTCCATGTCTCTTGCTCCTGCTACTGTGCGCGCTCATTTTCCCTCTCTCGACCGCCCGGCGATTTTTTTCGATAATCCCGGTGGTACGCAAATTGCTCAGGAATCGCTTGACCGCATCCACCGCTATTTGCTGGAATGCAACGCCAATCACGAAGGCGCGTTTGCGACCAGTATCGAATCGGATGCGATTTTGGAAGAGGCCCATCGCGCCATGGCCGATTTCTACAACGCGGCCAGCCCTCAGGAAATCATCTTTGGCGCAAACATGACCACGCTTACCCTGCATATCAGCCGTTCCATTGCACGTACTTGGAATCCGGGCGATGAGATCGTCGTCACCCGTCTGGACCATGACGCCAATGTCACCCCGTGGGTATTGGCAGCTCAGGATCGCGGCGTGAAGGTGAATTGGGTGGATTTTGATATGGAAGATGGCACGCTGAAACTGGATGATTTACAACGGGCGCTGGAGCGAAAACCGCGTTTGCTGGCCGTAGGTTATGCTTCCAATGCTCTTGGCACGGTCAACCCCGTGGCGCAAATTGTGGAAATGGCCCATCAGGTCGGTACGCTTGTGTATGTGGATGCGGTTCAATATGCGCCGCATGGCCCGATTGATGTCCAAAGCCTGGATTGCGATTTTCTGGTCTCCTCGGCCTATAAATTTTTTGGCCCACATGTGGGCATCTTATATGGCAAGCGCGCTTTGCTGGAAGAATTGTTCGCCTACAAAGTACGTCCGGCTACCAATCATCTGCCGGGGAAATTCGAGACCGGCACCCTCAACCATGAAGGGATTGCCGGCGTGCTCGGCGCAATCGAATACCTCGAATGGTTGGGACAGACATTTGGCGGAGAACAGAGCGAAGGTTTGCGCGAAGAATCCTACACCGGCCGCCGTTTGAATCTTAAAAAGGCAATGCGTGCCATTCGCGCCTATGAATTTGAATTGAGCCGGGCGCTGCTCACGGCACTTCAATCTATCCCTGGCCTTACCTTGTATGGTCTGAGCGACGTTCGCCGTCTGGAAGAACGCGTGCCCACTTTCTCTTTTCGGCTGGAGGGGCTGTCTCCGCGCCAGGTGGCGGAAAAACTGGCGCAGCAGGGCATTTATGCCTGGGATGGCAACTACTATGCCATCAATGTCACAGAGCGGCTGGGACTGGAGGAGAGCGGTGGCATGGTGCGCGTTGGCGCAGTCCATTACAACACCCTGGAAGAGGTGGAACGATTGCAATCTGCTCTTCAGAATCTCTAAGAGCGTGTTTTTATAAATGGGGATTGACCGCAGATGAACACGGATGAACACCGATTCTGAAGAAAAACGGGATGAAATTACCTTGTCACTCCAATGTATCTGTGTTCATCTGTGGTTGGAACATGAATTTCAAAACCTTCTCTAAAAGAACAGGCCTCCGCCGTTTGTGAGAGGGTGGAGGCCTGTTTTACTCGTCTGGTATTCTCATCCTGTTGAAGGTTTGCAAACTTTGGCAGGATTTTTCTGTTTTTTAGAGAGCCTTCATTGCCTTTTCCGCGGCTTCAATGGTTGCGGCGATGACCTTCTCATTGTGGACGATGGAAAGGAAGCCAGCCTCAAATTGCGAGGAAGCCAGGTAAACCCCGTTGTGGAGCATGGCCTGGAAGAATTTCGCAAACCGTTCTTTGTCTGCCACTCTGACGCTTTCCCAATCGCGCGGTTCGGTCTCGCTGAAGAAGGTGGTGAACATCGTTCCCACGCGGGTCTGACGAATGGGTACGCCCGCGCGCGCTGCCGCGGCGGCGATTCCGCTCTCCAGTTGCCGTGCTCGCGCTTCCATCTCATCCCAAACCTGTTGTCGTCGAATCAATGCCAGGGTGGCGAGGCCGGCGCTCATGGCCAGCGGGTTGCCCGAAAGCGTGCCTGCCTGATACATCGGCCCGGCGGGGGCAACTTTTTCCATGATCTCACGGCGACCGCCATAAGCACCTACCGGCAAGCCGCCGCCGATGACCTTGCCCAGCGTGGTCAGGTCTGGTTGGATGTTGAAGAGCGCCTGTGCTCCGCCTGGATGGACGCGAAAGCCGGTCATCACTTCGTCGAAGATGAGCAAGGCACCTTCGCGTTGGGTCAGGGTGCGCAGGCCTTCGAGGAATCCGGGCACTGGCGGAACGACACCCATGTTGCCAGCCACAGGTTCCACGATGACCGCGGCGATTTGCTCGGGGAACTGGCGGAAGAGCCGCTCGACCGATTCCAGATCGTTGTAGCGTGCCACCAGGGTGGCGGCGGCGGTCGCGGCCGGGACCCCAGGCGAATCGGGCAGCCCCAGCGTGGCTACCCCCGAACCGGCCTGGACGAGGAGCATATCCGCATGGCCGTGATAGCAGCCTTCAAATTTGATGATTTTTTCGCGGGCGGTGTAGGCGCGGGCCAGGCGCAGGGCAGACATGGTCGCTTCGGTGCCGCTGTTGACAAAGCGCAGCATTTCGATGTTGGGCATGAATTCCATGATGCTACGCGCCAGCTCGATCTCCAGCGGGCTGGGCGCGCCGTAGCTGGTGCCATCGAGGGCGGCGCGATGAATGGATTCGACCACCATAGGATGAGCGTGCCCGGCGATCAGCGGCCCCCAGGAGAGAACGTAATCCACGTAGCGATTGCCGTCCACGTCGTAAAGGTAGGCACCCTGGCCGCGCCGAATGAAGAGCGGTTGTCCGCCAAC
This sequence comes from Anaerolineae bacterium, assembly GCA_049969175.1. Classification (GTDB taxonomy): domain Bacteria; phylum Chloroflexota; class Anaerolineae; order Anaerolineales; family Villigracilaceae; genus DAOUAN01. Next base: position 3,511 of record JBMFPJ010000029.1, read on the forward strand.
CGCGCGGAAAGCGCGCACCGGCGAGTTGACACCGCCAGGGAAGAGATTTTGGGCTTGTTGAAAGAGGGAAATGGATTTGGAGATGTTCATCTGTTGTTTGCCTTTCTGGGGCGGGAGATACTAATCGATCGTGTCTCGAATTTTGTGTAAAGGTGGTGCGAGATTCATCTCGCAGTACGAATTTACACAACTTTCGGCATATGAGTTGCAAATGCCAGGATGCGTTCAACGGCTTGCTGGCCAGAGTGAATGCAATCGGGGATGCCGATGCCGCGGTAGCCGTTGCCAGCCAGAGCCAGTTTGGGGTGGCGGGCGAGGGCGGTTTCGATGGCGGTTAATTTTTCGGGGTGCCCCAGGTTGTATTGCGGCATGGCATTTTCCCAGAGGAAGACGCGCTGGATAAGGGGTGGGGCGGTGATGCCCAGGGTGAGGCGGAGCTCTTCCTGGGCAATGTCTGCCAGCGCTTGTTCTTCCCAGGGGATTTCCTCTCCGGCGCGGCCGATGAAAACGCGAAGCAGCGCAAAGCCTTCGGGGGCGCGGTGAGGGAATTTGGTCGAAGTCCAGGTGCAGGCCAGGGCGCGCCGACCCTCGCGACGAGGGATGACGTAGCCGTAACCATCCAGGGGGCGGGGCAGGTCGCGCTGTCGGTAGGCCAGGGAAACGGTAGCCGTCGAAGCGTAGGGGATGCTCTGGAGAACGGTAGCCAGCTCGGGGTCGAGCGAGGCGAGTAGGGATCCGCTCACGGGGGCGGGAGTGGCCAGGATGACGGTATCCGCCATCAGGGGCGCGCTATCGGCTATATCCACAAGGTAATGACCGTTTTGCTGGCTCAGGCGCGTAACGGTGGTGTGGAGGCGCATTTGAACGCCGTGGGCGCTGAGGTGGTTGACCAGGGCCTCTACGATCTCGGCCAGGCCGGTGGTGGGGGTGAGAAAGGCGGAACGCGAGCCCTGCACTTTTTGCCCGCCGGCAGACATTTTCTGGCGCATGAGGATGGCGCCGCGCGCCAGGGAGCCATGCTGGCGTTCGAGGTCGCGCAGGTAGGGGAAGGTGGCGTTCAAGCTGAGACGGTCGCCGTCGCCGGCGTAGATGCCTGACATGAGCGGTTCGATGAGGGCTTCGTAGGCTTCGCGGCCGAGGCGGCGGGAGATGAATGCGCCGAGGGATTCGTCGCTTTCGCTGTGGCGGGGCGGGAGGAGGAAATCCAATCCCATGCGGGCTTTGCCTGGACAGCTGATCAGGCGGGAGCGCAGGATGGAGGGGATGTCGGAGGGGATCATCATGGCCAGGCCATCAGGCAGGGGGAGTAGCTGGCCACGTTTGAGCACGTAGGTGTTTTTGTGATGGGGGTTGGTGCCATGCAGGCGTTGGCCCAGGCCGAGGGCGTTACAGAGGGCTATGCCGTGGGGTTTGGTGGCGAGGAAGGTGTCGGGGCCGCCTTCAATGATGAAGTGACCTCCCTCGTAGGGGACGCGGTCGGTGGTGATTTTGCCGCCCCAGCGGTCGCTGGCTTCGAGCAGGGTGATTTGTGTTTGGGGGGCTTTCTGGAGGGTATGATAGGCGGCTGAAAGCCCGGAGATGCCGCCGCCGATGATGGTTAGTTTCATGGTCTTATAGTCGCGTCGTGGCGTGGCCGGGTTGATGAGGGGTTACAAGTGCGGTGCTTTCCACTTTTTGATGATGTTTGCAAACGGCGGGGGGATTTTCCTGGTGTTGCGCGGATACCAGCCTAATTCTGCGCGCACGGCTTGCTCTTTGAGCTCGGTGCTGCCCCAGACGAAGGTGGCGCCCAGGACGCCGACCAGGGCGGAGGGGAGGTCGGCGGGGATGAAGAGGGAGAAGGCAATGATGACGAGGCCCAAAGTGAGCATGTAGGGCCACCACAGGTAGCCGAGGTAGCGCTCGGTAAGGATGACCAGGGGGAATCCCAGGCCGATGATCAGGAGAGTGAGGATGCCGATGAGGAGGGACATCGTTTAAATCTCGGGTGTCTCTTGCGGTGGGCGTTTGAGCAGGTCGCGGGTGGTGGCCAGGCTGGCGGGTTCGGCCAGAAAGCGGGCGTGTCGCGGGTTGTGGGGGTTGGCCGGGGCGTGTCCTTTGTGGACGCGTTTTTCCTGCCGCAGGATTTCGAGGGCGTCCCACAGGAAGGTGATGCCCAGAATGCCGCCGGCGATGGACAGGGCGCGGTTGCTGGTGAAAAAAGCGCCGTATTCTGTGAGTACCCCAAGCAGGGCAAAAAGCAGGGTGGGCAGCCAGGTAGTTGGCGAGAGGAATTCGATTTTGCGCACGGCCACGTGCCCAAACCAGATGCTGAGAAAGGCAGTGAGAGCAGCGGTAAGACCGATCCAATTCATGATGACTCCGAGGTTGGAGGGGTTATTTTATCGTCCACTCGTGGACCATTTCTACCACGGCGCGGACGTTTTCCACGGGTGTGCCTGGCAGGATGCCATGGCCGAGGTTGAAGATGTGGCCGGGGCGTCCGCCGGCGCGCTGTAACACGTCGTGGACGCGGCGCTTGAGTTCGGGCAGGGGAGCGAAAAGGGCGACCGGATCGAGGTTGCCTTGCACGGCGACATCCTCGCCGAGCAGGCGCCAGCCTTCATCCAGGGGCAGGCGCCAGTCCAGGCCGATGACGTTCCCACCGGCACGTTTCATCAACGGGAGCAGGGTGGTGGTGTTGGTGCCAAAGTGAATTACGGGCACGCCTTCTGCCTGGGCGGCGTGCAGCACGCGCTGGGAGTAGGGCAAGACGTAGGTCTCGTAATCGGCAGGGGAGAGGGCTCCTACCCAGGAATCGAAGACCTGCACAGCCTGCGCTCCGCAGCGAATTTGCGCCACCAGGTAATCGCTCAGCACGGTGGCGAGTTTATCCAGCAGGGCGTGCCAGACTTCGGGGGCAGCGTACATCATTTGCTTGGCCTTGACGAAGTCTCGCGACGAGCCGCCTTCGATGAGGTAAGAGGCAACGGTGAATGGTGCCCCACAAAAGCCGATGAGAGGGATGGGGCCGAGTTCGCTGCGCAAGATGCGAATGGTCTCCAGCACGTAGCCCAGGTCGGTGACCGGGTCAACGGGGTGCAGGTGGTGGACATCGTCCAGCGTGCGAACCGGATGGAGCAGGACGGGGCCTTCGCCTTTGGCAAATTCCAGGCCTACGCCCAGGGGGATGGCCGGGAGCAGGATGTCGGCGAAGAGGATGGCGGCATCTATGCCCAGGGCGCGCACCGGTTGCAGAGTCACCTCAGCGGCCAGTTCGGGACGTTGACAGATTTCCAGCAGGGAGAAACGTTCGCGTATGGCGCGATATTCGGGCAGGTAGCGCCCCGCCTGACGCATGAACCAGACCGGGGTGAAATCCACCGTCTGACGGCGGCAGGCGCGGAGAAAGTTAGCAGTGTTCACGGATAAGTGATCTGTGATCTGGGTGGAGGATTGCATGGCCTGATTTCCTGTTCACAACTCTCTGTTCCCTGATAACTGTTCCCTGGCTACCAGCACACACGCCGGGTCGCTTTCGAGATAATCGCCGGTGAGGCCGTAGGCGCGTCCGCGTTGACCGCCGCAGACTTCGCGATAGGCACACAGGCGACACGGCCCTTTGAGCTTATCGGGGTTGCGCAAGTCTTTGAAGATGGGATGATGACGATAGACCTCTACGACATCATCGCTGCGCACGTTGCCGGCGGTGACGGGCAGGAAGCCACTGGGCTGAATCTCGCCGATGTGGGAGATGAAGAGAAAGCCGTTGCCATCATTGACGCCTTTGGTCGGGCGGTTCAGGCCATCGGCGTATTGGAAGCCGGCTCCCTGGAAAGTGACCGCTTGCCCGCCGGTTTCGGCTTTTTTGCGCTCGATGGCCACGCGACGGAACATGGGCGCGGCAGTGGCCTTGATGTCGAAGGGCGCCACCTGTGCCAGGTCGTAGAGCCAGTTGAAAATCCGTTCGTGTTGCTCGGCGGTGATCATCTGCCCGACCATGGCACGACCCGTGGGCACCAGAAAAAAAACCGACCATTGCACTGCACCGACTTCCTGGATGAATGGCACCATCTCGTCCAGAATGTCCACGTTGTGTTTGGCGACGGTGGTGTTGACCTGTACGCTCAGCCCAACCGATTGGGCGCGATGCAGGATATCCATGGTGCGCTGCCACGATCCTTTGACCTTGCGGAAGTCATCGTGAATTTCGGGACGCGGGGCATCCAGCGAGAGCGCCACGCGCCGGATCCCGGCCTGACGCGCCTTTTCCAGCCGTTCCACCGTCGGCAGGGCGGTGGCGGTGGGGGTCAGCGAGCAGCGCAGACCGCGCTCGGCGGCGTAGGCGATTAGCTCGAACAGGTCGGGACGCATCATGGGGTCGCCGCCAGTGAAAATGAGAATGGGATTGTTGCCGAAGGCAGCCAGGCGTTCGATTAAGGCTTTGGCTTCACGGGTGGAAAGTTCGCGTGGGTCGCGATGATGTTGAGCATCGGCGCGACAATGGACACAGGCGTAGGCGCAAGCGCGCGTCACTTCCCAGGCGATGGTGAAGGGCGCCTGATCGAAGTCGGCGTGCACCATGCGCTCGTTTTGGTATTGCCGCTCGGCTGCCGCGCGGGGGGATAAAGTATCTACAGTCATGGTATCTCCTTGTCATCATCCCTTGTCCCGGAGGGTGGGGGGATGAAAATTATTTCAACCACCTCGCCGCATCCAGGGCGTGATAGGTGATGATCAGATCGGCTCCGGCGCGCTTGATCGCGGTCAGCGTTTCCAGAGTCACTCTGGCCTCGTCTAGCCAACCATTGGCCGCGGCGGCTTTGATCATGGCGTATTCCCCGCTGACGTTGTAGGCAGCCAGCGGGAGCTGCGGGAAGGCCTCTTTCACTGCCCGAATCACATCCAGATAGGCCAGCGCTGGCTTGACCATGAGCATATCGGCGCCCTCCTCGACATCCAGGGCGACCTCGCGCAGCGCTTCGCGCACATTGGCCGGATCCATTTGGTGCGACTTGCGGTCACCGAATTTGGGCGCGCCCTGAGCGGCCTCGCGGAAGGGTCCGTAAAACGCTGAGGCGTATTTGACCGCGTAAGAGAGAATGGGGGTGTGCTCAAAGCCGGCCTTGTCTAGCGCCTGGCGAATGGCGGCGACCATGCCATCCATCATCCCGCTGGGAGCGACGATGTCTGCTCCGCATTCGGCGTGCGAAACGGCCACTTTGCCCAGCACCTCCAGGGTGGGGTCATTGAGCACGTAACCTTCCGGCAGGTGAGGGTGATAGTGCTCACCGCTGTTCAAAATGCCACAATGACCGTGTTCGGTGTATTCACACAGGCAAACATCGGTGACGACGACCAGCTCGGGAACAGCGCGTTTGATGGCGCGAATGGCCTGCTGCACGATGCCATCGGGGGCGAAATTTTCCAGGCCGATTGGATCTTTCTCCGCGGGAATGCCAAACAAGATCACGGCGGGGATGCCCAACCCCGCGGCGCGTTCGGCCTCTCGTACCGCTTCTTCGACCGAGAGTTGCTCTACCCCCGGCATGGAGCGGATCTCACTCCGCCCGGAGCCGTGTCGCACGAACAGGGGGTAGATGAAATCTGCCGCGTTGAGTTCGGTCTCGCGCACCATGGCACGCAAACTGGCGCTGGCGCGCAAGCGGCGAGGGCGGGCGATGAGCTGCGCTTGATTGGTGCGTTGCGCAGGCTGAACAGTCACTTCTGGGAATTTCATGGACTCTCCATATCGAGACGAGTGATTTTCCTGGCTACCCTGGAAGGGCATTGCCAGCCCTGGCAATGCCCCTACGGGAAAATTCTCAGATAGCCAGTTGATTTCCTGTTTCGCGGATTGCGTGCAGCAATCCTTCGCGAGTGGATTCTCTGGCCACCACAACGTTTGAAAACCCTGCCTGGCGTGCTGCCTGGGCGGTGACGGGGCCGATGCAGACAATTTTGGGGGCTTCAGGCAGGTGGAGCGGATCTATTTGATTCTGGCGTAAAAGGGCGCAAAAATTTTCTACGGTGGAGGGGCTGGTAAAGGTGATGACATTCACGCCTTGTTGCAGGGCCTGCCATCCCAGCGGATCGGGGGTGGCGGGCAGGGTGTGATAAACGATGATTTCCTCCGGCAGCCCGCCGGCTGCGGCGATGGCGCGCGACAGATCAGGGCGGGCGAGGTCGGCGCGGGGGAGCAGGATGTGTTGTCCGCGCACATCGCCCAGGCCGGGCAAAATGTCCAATCCGGTAAACGTTGCGGGGATGAAATCTGGTTCAATTCCGCTGCGCTGCAGCGCTTCGGCGGTTTTTGGGCCAACCGCGGCGATTTTGGCCTTGCTCTTGTGCCGGCTTGTAGCAGGAGAAGGCCAGTGTTGGAGCACAATTTCCACCGCGTTGACCGAGGTGAAGATCAGCCAGGCGTATTGTTCCAGGTGGGCCAGAGCCTCCCTGAGCGATGTAAGGTCTTGTGCCGGACGGATTTCGATGACCGGAAAGTAGATCGGTTCAAAGCCGGCTTGTTGCAGGGCAGCACCCAATTCGGCGGATTGAGCGCGGGGGCGAGTGATCAGGACGCGGAGCATAGGAGATTACGGGGAGGTGGGTTTAAGATTGCCGCTGCGCCTTTTTGCAGGGCTTCTTTGGCCAGAGATTGTCCCAGCGGTTCGGCGTTTGTCCCTTTGCCACTGACTTTGATGGCGGTTTTGCCATCCGGTGAGATGACCAGGCCGTGCAGAGTAATGTGCGCCTTGTTATTTTTTAGGTCACATTCGGCATAGGCGGCAACCGGTACGGCGCAACCGCCCCCTAAACCATTCAAAAAGGCGCGTTCGGCGGTGACGGCCAGGCGGATGGCGCTATCTTCCAGGGGTGCAAGCAGATTCAGGGTGAGGTTGTCGCTGGCGCGGCATAGCACGGCCAGGGCCCCCTGACCTGGAGCGGGGAGCATCACTTCCAGTGGCAGCCATTCACTGACGTGTTCGGTTAACCCCAGACGGGTGATGCCGGCGCCGGCCAGGAGAATGGCGTCGTATTCTCCTTCGAGGGCTTTGCGCACGCGGGTGTCCACGTTGCCGCGCAGCGGGGCGATGCGTAGATCGGGGCGGAGGGCAAGCAGCTGGGCAGCACGC
>JBMFPJ010000030.1:0-10616 GCA_049969175.1 Anaerolineae bacterium
CCAGCGGCTGTGATGGCGTGACCGGCTCCACCACCGACTTCAGCGACACGGTGAACCTGCCTGCCGGCTCCAGCATCACCTACACCGTCACCGCCCACATTTCCGCCACGGCCGGCAACGGCACGCTCACCAACACCGTCACCGTCACCCCGCCCACCGGCGTCAACGATACGAACCCGGGCGACAACAGCGATGATGATGTAGATCAAATCGTGGCGCAGCCCACGGGCGACTTCACCAAGACCCTCCTTGACACCAACCAGGGCTTCACCACCAACCTGCAAGTCGCCATCGGCGAGATCCTCACCTACGAGATCACCTTCACCGTCCCGGCCGGCGGCACCATGCCCAATCTGACCCTGACCGACACCCTCGACCGCGGCCTGGCCTTCGTGGATTGCCTCAGTATCGCCGCCTCCGACTCCACCATTACCACCACCCTGCCCGGCGGCTTTGCCTCTGCCTGCAACGACCCGACCAACCCGACCGTCGCCACCGAACCGCCCGGCAGCCCCAACCCCGCCGACCCCGGCCGCCGCATCACCTTCACCCTGGGCGATGTCAGCAACACAGGCACGGCGAACGGCTTTGTTGTCATACGCTACACGGCCGTTGTCCTGGATACCATCGAAAACCAGGACGGCGTTTCGTTGAACAACGCCGCCACTCTCGCCTGGGATAGCGGCTCCCTCTCCACTGCTGCTCCCGAAGTCACCATCGTCGAACCCGATTTCGAACTCACCAAAGAGGCCGATCGCACTGTTGCCCTGCCTGGCTCGATCATCACCTTCACCCTCACCTTCCGCCACACGAACATCAGCAACGTGGACGCCTTCGACGTCGTCCTGACGGATGTCCTGCCTACCGGCCTGACCTACGTCCCCGGCTCGCTCACGATCATCAGCGGACCTGCCGGCGGGGTGACCGATGATTCGGCCGCTCCTACGCTGAGAGTCACCTGGCCAACCTTCCCGCTTCTCACCGCTGGCAATCGCACGGAGGCGGTGGTGCAATTCCAGGCCACCCTGGGGAACCTCAACCCTGGTCAGGAAGTGCGTAACACTGCCTCGCTGGCGTGGACCAGCCTGCCGGGCGACGTCTCCGCGCCTCAATCCTCTTACAACCCTACATCCACCGAACGCCGCTACGACCCGGCCAGCCCGGTAGATGTCTATGGTGTTTCAGCCAATCTCGTCATCACCGTCCCGCGCCTGCCTGAAACTGGCTTTGCCCCCGGCGTGGTCACCCACATCCCCGCCCAACCCGCCGATCGTGCCTACCAGAACCTGGGCGATCTCTGGCTCGAAATCCCCAAATTGAACCTGACCATGCCCATTGTGGGCATCCCTGCTGAGGGCCAAACCTGGGACCTGACCTGGCTGTGGGATCAGGCTGGCTGGTTGGAAGGCACGGCCTATCCTAGCCATGCTGGGAACTCGGCGCTCACCGGCCACGTCTATTTGCCCAATGGCCAGCCCGGCCCCTTCTTGAAGTTGGGCGACCTGCGCTGGGGCGATCAGATCATCGTCCATTTGGCCGGTCAGCGTTACATTTACGAAGTGCGCCAGGTGCGTCAAGTCTCGCCTTACGCGCTCTCGCCATTGCGCCACGAAGACCTGCCCTGGCTGACGCTGATCACCTGCCGCGAGTACGACATCCGCACCAACACCTACCGTTATCGCACCGTTGTGCGTGCCGTGCTGATCAAGGTGACGGAGTAAACAACAAAGGCATCTGAAGTCTCTGGACTTCGGATGCCTTTGTTTGTGATACAGCCCTTCGATGCTGTCCCACGACCTTTGCACGGAGATCAACCCCTGTACTGGCCACACAATTCCATTGTGGGACAGGCTTTCCAGCCTGTCGAACAGACAATCTCATCGCCTTGAGCATCCGCGACGACGGCCGCGGCTTCGACCCGTTCGAGTTACCGCCCCGGGCCGTGCAGGGTCACCTCGACCTGCGGCTGTGCGCGAGTGCGTCGAGGCCCTGGGCGGCCGCTTCGAGGTCCGCTCCGCCCCCGGCGCAGGGACGGAGATGAGGGTGAGGTGGTAACCTACATCTGGTTTGCACCGGTCAGTCAGACGACAAACAAAAAGGACTGGCTTCCATCGGTCAGTCCTTTTTGCAGGGTGCGCTGAACGTTGCGTCTTCCCTACCTCGCTCTGCGCTCTTCATAAATTTTCTCGCCCAACTCCTTCACGCTCATGCGGGGCAGGACCTGGCGTCGCTCGCGGGAATAGTCGCCTTTGCCTGTTTCGTATTGCTGCATGAAGCGGATGGCTCCCGCCGGCCCAAGTTCCCGGATTAGCGCCTCGAATCCGAGAATGCGAATTTCATGAAGCGTTTTGTACTGGGTGTTCATTTCAGCACCTCCTCCAGCCAGGATACCGGATTGGCAACCCGGAAGGGCAAAAGCCGTCCTTTTCGTTTTGCGGTTTTGAGCAACCGGTCATCGGTGGTCAGAAACACATCTACCTTACCTGCCTCGGCTGAGGCGAGGTGGACAGCATCATAAACATCAAACCCGGCAGCCTGAAGCTCTTCAGCGCGGCGCAAGATATCATCGTTGAGCAGGACAACCTCGTGGGCCTGTTGCGCCAGGAGCCAGACGCGTTCCCGGCGTTCTACGTCGGGATTTTGCCGAATTTCATAGGACAACGCTTCGCTGCCAATCCATTCCCATTCCTGAAGGCCAACTCTCTCGAAGACAAGAGAAATGGCGATGGTTTCCAAATGAATGCGCGGCTGACTCTGGTCATCGAAAGGTCTGTTCAGACAACAGGCATCCAGATAGACTCTCAGCATAATTGGAGTATAGCATAATTCGAGCGGCTGTGCGCGAGCGCGTCGAGGCCCTGGGCGGCCGCTTCGAGGTCCGCTCCGCCCCCGGCGCGGGGACGGATGTGGGGGTGAGGCTGTAACGAACGCTCAGATAAGGGGTAAAATTACATTACCGACCACACTGTAATCATAAAAAGGCCAACCTCATGAGCAAACTGGGCTCTTATTTCGGATTGATGGCAGAACATCCTGAATGGTTTCACAACACGGGTGAGGCAGGGGAGATAAAAATCATCACTGATGAAAAGCGTATTCTTGCCGAGCAAAAGAAAATCCGTGCCAGGCTGAAAAAAGAGGGCAAACCGACCAGTTGGATTGACATCGGTGTTCTGGCAGAAGACCAGTGGTTTTACGTTTTACGGGATATGGTGGAGTTTCCCGATGGCCAAACAGGGGGGTATATCCGCTGGATCAATCGGAAAAGCGAAGAGGCTGGCGGGTTCAATGTGGTATTGATGTGCGTACAGGACGAGAAAGTATTATTGATCCGTAAATTCCGGCACGAGGCCCGCGCCTGGAGTTGGGAATTCCCACGTGGATTTGGCGAGCCAGGGTTATCTGCGGAAAAGACCGCTATGATGGAATTGCAGGAGGAAGTTGGCGTTCCTCACGCGGAATTGACATGCCTGACAAGACTCCAGGAAGGGGAGGGCGGCACGGCGGCATTCCTGGCAAAAATCTCGAATCGGCCAGAAATCGTGCCTGGTCCACATGAAGGGATTCAAACGTATCGCTGGGTTACTAAGCAGACGCTGGAAGAAATGATAAAGAACGGCCAACTTCACGACAGTTTTACGATCTGGACATATTTGTTGGCCAAAATCCTCTCCATCTACTGATAAACAAAGAGGAGACTGATATGTCACAGGTTTCTTTTGCAAAACTCACCCCGGCTCAACTGCAACCAAGTGCCATTGTGCCTCAGGCCGTAGACAATCAATGGGTGCCAAGCAGGATTCTGAGAACTCTGCTACGTCGTGGCGTTTCTCTGGCGGAGTGGCAGAAAAGGGCAGAAAGTAAACGTTTGGTCTTGAGTGAGTGGCGGCGGGCGCTTATCTACACTCCTCAGGTGGTTGTCAATCGCGCAGCATTGATCAATAATTCGGTGGTTGTGAACGATTACTCGGGCCAGGACAAGCCATACTTTCAAACCCTCCTCGGCCAACGGGTAATTGTGGACTACTTGCTGACCGAGGAATCTCCAGACCAAAGGCCATCCTTTGACATCAGCGACGAGAAATGGGAGCGCTGGTTGGATGTGATTAGAGATGTTGAAGTGCCCTGTGTGCGTTTGGATTGGGGCAGTCAGGAGGATGACTTAAAAAATGTGGCCTCTGTTTTTCACGAATACATTCAAACGCTCAACATGCCCGACCGTATTGAGCATTTGACTGGCGCATTACGTATACCCAATAGCCGCCGTGAGGCGTTTAGACAAAGATTGATCGAAGTGGCGCGCCGGCTCAAGGGAAAAATGTGGTCAGAAACGAATTGTACAGAAGATTTGTTTGCCGGGAAGGCAACAATCCAGAAGAACAAAAAAAGGTAGTGGATGAAGGCTGGTACGACCCCAACAAGCCATTTGCCGCAGAACTGAAGGAGATATTTGACCTTCGATATACTGTCAATTTGCCGGATGCCATGGGCCGTTACGCTTTCACTCCCAAAGGTTCCCCTGACCGCACCATGTTGGGAGATGTGAATCAATCTACTCTGGAGAACCAACTACAAGACAACCAGGTGGCGGATTTGCTTCAGACACTTAAAAGAATGCAATTTGCTCTTATCAACGAAGGATTATATCTGAAAGGGTTGTACTTGCTCTCTCTGGGTGATGTAGTGGAAATTCGTCAGACGGATGAATGGGAAAAATATATTGCCAGTTTGAACTTGCTGCTCAGTCATCCTCTCTCATTTGAAAGCCACATTGACCGTCTTGTTGATAATTTTGCTGCCTTGAACCGCCGAATCACCCAGATAAAAATCCAGAAGACCAGCGCTACCGCAACGGCTCTTGCTGCCCGCTGGCAGCCGTGGATGAACATTGTTCTCGCAGTAGGCAGCGCTTCGATGAAGTTTTCCCTCGACCCCGCTGACCCTTCCAGGATCCTGGTGGAAACGCTGTCCGTCCCTGTGGCAGTGGGATTTGTTCCTGTGGCGATCAACCTGACGATCGCAGCCACAAAATCCGTAGATCTGGGCATCAGTGTCAATTTTTTGCGCAGCAAGGTCAATCATGGCCGCGAAGTCTGGAAAGAGATAAAAGGTGTCCTCGAAAGCGATTCTCGCTTTAAGTTTATGAAAGAACAAGTCGCAAGCGAGAAAGAAGCTGACCAGAGCAAAAACGAATTTAACCCCAATGAAGTAATATAAAGGTGAAATAAACGATATGGTGGATGCCTGGAACGCTTATCAGTCCTTGATGAAAAAATCCCCTCACTTTTTCAACAACGAGGGGGCGAAAATCTCCATTATCTGTAGCGAAGAGACCATTCGCCAATGGCAACAGCAAAGGCAATCTGAATTGAAAGCCAGGGAACTTCCGCTCGAATGGGCCGAAATTGGCGTGGTCTTTGATGACCCCAATCTTCTCATCCTGCGCGACCTGGTTGAGTTTCCTGGTGGTTATCGCAATGGTTACATTCGCCTTTATAACCGCGCCTTTCTGGAGCACGGAGCAGCAGGAGTGGTTGTGTTGCCGGTTAGAGAAGAGAAAATCTTGTTGATTCAACATTACCGCCATGCAACCCGATCGAGACATTGGGAAATTCCGCGCGGTTTTGGCCGGCCGGGCGTGAAAGCAGAAACGCAGGCCAGGAACGAGGTCAAAGAAGAAGTGGAAGGAAACATAGAGAAATTGATCGATCTGGGTATTCTTTACAATAACACTGGTCTGGAAGGCAACCCCATTCATCTCTTCCTCGCGCATTTGACCTCCATTGGCAGAATGGAAACAGAGGAAGCCATTGAAACCTTCCGCTGGGTATCGGTTGCTGAGTTGGAACGTATGATTGCGGATGCCGAAATCACCGACGGCTTCACCATTGCCGCATACACCCGCGCCAAATTGAAAGGACTGCTCGAATAGCGAGGTCCTCAAGACCGAACTCATCTGGGATGGAAAATATGACCCCAATGGACGGCGCGCCGCCCCCCTGCACGGCGCTCTCCACCTCCACTCCCCTTCCCCGAAAAAGATATCTGCCGTAAGCGTTGCGAGTCTGCGGGAAAGGGAACAGAGGTGCAATCTACTGCCTGCACTAAAACGACTTTTTTGCAGTAGACTCAATTTTGGTAAAATATTTTAAAAGGGGCTGGATTATAATTGCCTCCATGAGCCTGATCATCGCTGTTGATATTGGTGGGACGCATATCCGTACCGCCCTCTACGACCCGCAAAACACTAAACCGATTCGCCACCATCGCACCCGTTCTCATGCGCTGGAATCTGGGGTCTTTGAGCGGCTGGTCAAAGCCATTGAAACTATCTGGCCAGGGGAAGGACAAATTGCCGCCATTGGGGTGGCTTCGCCCGGCCCGCTCGATCCGCATAGTGGGACGATCCTGGCCACGCCCAACATTCCGGCCTGGATCAATTTTCCGCTTGGCCCCAGCCTGGCAGAGCATTTTCAGGTGCCGGTCTTCATTGACAACGATGCCAACCTCGCCGCCCTGGGCGAGTGGCGCTACGGCGCCGCTAAGGGACATCACAACGTGTTGTATCTGACCATCAGCACGGGGATTGGTGGTGGAGTCATCGTAAACGATGAATTGTTGCAGGGCTATCATGGCCTGGCGGCGGAATTGGGGCACGTGACTATCCTGCCCAATGGGCCAAAATGTTCATGCGGTTATCGGGGACATATTGAGGCGCTGGCCTCCGGGCCGGCGATTGCCCGCTATGTGCAGGGTCAACTCGCCCGAGGGGTGCCCTCTCGCCTCGCCCCGGACCCCGGACTTTCGGCGCGAGAAATTGCCGAGGCGGCCCTTCAGGGGGATGCGCTGGCGCGGCGAGCCTTTGCCCGGGCGGGGAGATATTTGGGGATTGCGGTAGCAAATTTTCTGCATATTTTTGACCCCTCCATCTTAATTTTTGGCGGAGGGGTTTCGCAGGTGGGACCGTTGTTGTTTGAACCATTCGAGGTTAGTTTGCGGCAACGGGTGTTTCACCCGCGCTATTTGGAGAACCTGGTTATTACGCAGGCAGCGCTGGGCGATGATGCCGGTTTGCTGGGAGCACTGGCGCTGGCTGTGTTGAAGTCGGAGGGGAGGAAAAGGCCGGTTTAACGGGAAGCGGCGCGAGGTCCCGCAGCGAGGCGCACGCTCAGGATTCACCGTCAGCGATAGTATCTCAGGGTAAAAGTGGCGCGAGATTCATCTCGCAGTACTTTCAGCATACGATCCCATCAGTGCGGCTGGCGGCCTTCTTTTCCTCACAGGACCTCCTGGAATTTCTAATTTCACGTTTTGAAGGAGTTTGTTATGGATCCAATGAAGTTGCCTGGGCCAAAGGCCCGCGCGCTGATCAAGCGCGACAGTGCGTTCATTTCGCCTTCCTACCCACGTAGCTATCCATTTGTGATGGATCACGGTAAAGGCTGCGAAGTGTGGGATGTGGATGGGAATCGCTTTCTTGATTTTATGGCCGGGATTGCGGTGACTTCGACCGGTCACTCACATCCCCAGGTGGTGAAGGCCATTCAGGAGCAGGCGGAGAAGTTCATTCACATTTCTTCGGATTTTTATCACGAGAAGTGGATTGAGCTGGCGGAAAAGCTGGATGAGATCGCGCCTTTTCAGGAGTCAGCCACTTCGTTTATGACCAATTCGGGAACGGAGGCGGTGGAGACGGCGATTAAGTTGGCGCGCTATCATACCGGACGGAGCAATTTTATTGGGTTCACCGGTGCGTTTCACGGGCGGACGATGGGGGCAGTGACGTTTACTGCCAGCAAGCCGAAATATCACAAGGGGTTTTATCCGCTGATGAATGGGGTGTTGCATGCGCCATTTCCCGATCCGTACCGGCCGGTGCTGGAACGGAAGCCAGGTGAGGATTATGGCGAAACAGTGGTGCGTTACATTGAGGAGCAGATTCTGGAGCATATTTTGCCGCCGGAGGAAGTGGCAGGGATTCTGGTAGAGAGTATTCAGGGAGAGGGAGGGTACATCATCCCACCGGCGGGTTTTTTCCCGGCGTTGCGTAAGTTGTGCGATAAGTATGATATTTTGCTGATCGCTGATGAAGTGCAATCGGGGATGGGGCGCACTGGGAAGTGGTGGGCCATTGAGCATTTTGAAACCGAGCCGGATATGATCACGGTGGCGAAGGGGATCGCTTCAGGCGTGCCGTTGGGGGCGTGTGTGGCGCGTCAATCGGTGATGGATTGGGAGCGCGGGTCGCATGGCAACACGTATGGCGGGAATCCGCTGGCGTGTGCCGCCGCGCTGGCAACGATTGATCTGATTGAGAAGGAATATATGCAAAACGCGGCGGAGGTGGGGCAATATACGCTGGAGGCGTTGCAGGAGATCCAGGCCCGGCATCCGAGCATGGGGGATGTGCGCGGCTTGGGGTTGATGATCGGCGTGGAGTTTGTGCTGGATCGGCAGACGAAGGAGCCAGCCAAAGATTTGACCGAGCGAATTGTGGGTCTGGCCTTTGAGCGCGGTTTGTTGATGCTGAGCTGCGGGAAGAGTGTGATCCGCATTGCGCCGCCGTTGTGCATTACCAAAGGTGAGGTCGATGAGGGACTAAAAATTTTCGAAGAAGCCATCACGCTGGCGGAAAAAGAAGCCGGTCTGTAAAAAGCAAACTTCCGGAGTCTCTAAAAATTCGAGTAACTATTCAGCGATAGAGAAAAAACGATTGCAAATGTCATTGCGAGGAGTGGCGCCTAAGCGCCACTCCTCGCAGTGACATGCCTGAAGAGATACAACTTCGAAAGTTTTTTATGCATAAAAGGGGTTTCTGCCTGTCTCTTGCCAGTCTTTGGAACAGCCCTCACCTTTGAATCCACAACCGGGGCATCTCCCTCTTACTAACTTACTGACCGTCTTCCTTCACAAAATGCCCCACTTCATAGACCGCTCCAAACCAGGGCGGTGTGCTTTTCATTGGGATGCGCCGAACTTCTCGCAGGAACTGGCTGGCCACCTTGGCCACCTGTTTTTCTGTGGAAAAATGCTCCTTGCGAATATCATGCCCTAAAAGGCGGAAGAGAAGCACCATCAATCGCCGTTCTACCGGCACCCCATAGACCATCTGCCCGCCGGGTTTGAGCACACGATGGATTTCGCCCATCGCCTGCGGTAATTCTTGCGGCTTGAGATGCTCCAGAATGCTGATCAGCAAGACGGTGTCAAAGGTATTTTCTGCGTAAGGCAATTCCAGAACGCTGCCCTGGCGAAGATACAGAGGAATGTCCAGCGGCTTGAAGACGGATTGAACCGCGCCAATATCGGCGGTCAGGTCAATGCCGTGAATTTCGTCGTACATTTCATGCAAGTTCAGGAATGTCAGGCCAGTGCCAAAGCCGACCTCCAGGATGCGTTCGCCACCGCGGCATTCGTTCAAAGCCAGTTCTACCCGGCGGCGGTACATGCTGCCGAAAATTGGCCAATAGTAGTATCTGATTGGGTCAAGTTCATTGACCCCGCGATACTGTTCGCGGGGAAGCAGTTTCAGTGTGGTGGGCATGTTTTTCTCGCTTAAATGAATTTCAGACGCCGGGCAGCGAAAGCCACCATTTTCATCAGGAGCAGGCCGTGCTTCCAGCGCGAGATGTTGGTCTGACCGTAGGTGCGTTCGCGGTAGCGGATAGGGAGATCAATGATTTTCAGGTTTTGGCGGGCGGCGCCAAAGAGCAGGTCGAAATCGCCAAAGGGGTCAAAATCACCAAAATAGTTCCGCTGGGCCACAATACGTTCGTAGTCGCTGCGCCAGAGGGCTTTTGTGCCGCAAAGCGTGTCTTTGATTGGCTGTCCCAGCAGCCAGGTGAAGGCCGCGCTGAAAAACTTGTTGCCGAGAAAGTTCAGGGTGCGCATCGCCTGGCCTTCCATTGGGTACACCAGCCGCACCCCATTGATGAATTCGCCCTGACCGGAGACAAGAGCCTGGTAAAAACGCGGCAGGTCTTCTGGGGGAACGGTCAGATCGGCATCCAGGATCATCAGGATGTCGCCGCGGGCGTGCGCGAAGCCGAGACGAACGGCATCGGCTTTGCCAATGCCGCTTTGACGCAGCAGCCGGCTTGGGGTCCGCGGATGAGCCGCTATTTCGGCCTGAATGACCTCAAAGGTGCTATCGCGCGAATGTCCTTCCACGAAGATCAGTTCGGTCTCCCGTCCCATTTGTGGCATTCGCTCAAAAATGGCGGCGATGTTACCGGCTTCGTTGCGCGCCGGAATGATGATGGAGACGCGCGGTGGGGTCTCGCTCGGTTGAGGCGCTGGCCGGGCGATGAGGAAATTGGCCAGGGCAAAATGATAAAAAGGCCAGAGACGAATGAGCAGGCGGTTGGCCAGGCCCCCCAGTGGCAATGGCCAGAGTACTTCCTGCCAGGCGCGAATAGCCTCAAACCCGGCCAGACGCAGCATGTTGTTGACATCTTCGATGGTAAGCCAGTTTTGGGGCAGCAGTGGCGTGGCCAGACCCAGGCGTTGAACAAGGGTGAGCGGCCATTGCCATAGGCTATTGTAGAAGTTGAGAATCAGCCGTGTGCGCGGGTGACAGAGGGGACGTACCTGCTCAAAGGCGCGCTGCACGTCCC
>JBMFPJ010000031.1:0-10515 GCA_049969175.1 Anaerolineae bacterium
TAGGCGCTTCAGCGGCAGCATCTTGGCCAGGGGAGGGATGAATGTCAAAGGAAAGGTGGTAGGGGGCGGCGCTGGGGCCTTCGGGGTAGAAGAGGAGCGCTTCCAGGTTGTGCGGGTTGAGCAGGTCGCCCCGCAGGTGCATGGTCAGTTCGAGCTTCCACGACATCGGCTCGACGATGCTGACGTTGGCCAGCTCTTCGCCGCTGGCGTTGGTGATGGTCAACTCCAGGTGAGGACGTTTTTCGAAGGGAGTCATTTCGATGTTGACATGAACGCGCCGCCCGTCGGCGTAGGGTTCGGCCGTGAGCGCGGTAATGTGCACCTCTTCAGGGGCGAGGCGGTTGAGGTCTTCGGGGAAAAAGAATTGCATGTTTCAGTCCTTGAGTAAGTTTATTCATCGAAGAGAAAGGTAGCCTCGGCGTAGTAGCGAATGCCTTTTTTCTTGATGCGTTCTTGAATCCAGTGTTGCAGGTAGGCTTCTTTGTACTCGATGGGTTTCCCACTGGAAAGCTCGTGCAACGGATAATTCAAATGCAATCCGCGCGGGGAGACGGTGAAACGGGTGATGCCGGTGGGCAATACTGATCCCTGGCTGACCAGGCTGAGCACAGTTTTGATCTCGAAGCGCGGGAAGATCACCAGAGCAGTCAGGTCGGGGTAGATGGTTTTGAAGGTTTCGATTAGCGTCTGGCTGGTGCGGTCGAGCGAGGCGGAATCTTTGTAGCAGTTGACGATGCCATGCAAAGCGGCAACCTCTTCGAGCAGGGGAGATGGCAGACAAAGTAAGAAAATCTCTCCAGTGACCAGGCGGACCTGCATGGCAGGACAGCCTGGCGGCTCGATGGAACGTTGAGAGTCGATGCGTTGAATCTGCACCTGGGGCACCTGGTAGATTTTTTCGAGCAACTGTTGCGGGTCCATGCCCCAAACGATGTGATTCCAGGTTTGCAGAGTCACGTGAGGGTCATTGGCTTCGACGACTTGTGCCACGATGTGGGGGAATTCCATTTCTTGCAAAGAAGTTACCCGGTTGGCGCCATCCAGTACCATGTAGCGTTGTGAGTCATCCTGCAACGGCATGACGATGGGCGGGTTGCGCAAAATGCCCTGGGCGCGCAGTTTTTCCACTAGGGGTAAGGTGCGCTGCCGATCGTGGTCTTCGTGCAAAATCAAAGAGTCAAGTGGGAGAATACGGAAGGTGGGCAAGTTGGGAATCATAACGGCTTGAGCATACCATGAAATTTATTTTTGGAGATTTGCCAGAATGTTGATGGCGTTTTCAAAATCGTTGGGGTAGGAAGCGATGAACGTGCGTGCTGGCTCGTCGAGCGGAAAGCAAAAGGTGAGAGCGTAAGCATGAAGGGCGGGCCGTCCGATCAGGTCAGTGGGCGGTGCGCCATAGAGCAGATCGCCAAGCAGCGGATGACCTATCGCCGCGGCGTGAACGCGCACCTGATGGGTGCGACCGGTCACTGGGGCCGCCTCAACCAGCGTCGCGACAGCGAAGTGCTGCCGGACTTTGAAGTGAGTCTCGGCCGATTTGCCGTTGCGATCATCCACAACGGTGCGATGCCGATGCCCGACGTTGGCGCGCAACGGGTGACGGGTGGTCTTCTCTTCCCAGGCGGGGGAGCCAACCAGCAAGGCATGATACACTTTTTTCGCCTGGCGCTTTTCAAATTGCGCATTGAGGACACGGTGCGCCTCAGCATGGCGCGCAAAAACCATCACGCCGCTGGTGACTTTATCCAAGCGGTGGACGACCCAAATGCGACCAAATTCGGCTTCCAGTTGCTTTACCAGATAGGGAGCGTCCGCTTCCCATCCCTCGGGCAAGACGGGCACCCCTGCCGGCTTGTTGATGACGAGCAGATTCTCATCGCAGTAGAGCAGGTTCACGGCGGTAATTTTAATACAAATATTTGCCTTTCAAATCCATCCACCGCTTTCTCAAAATCGCGATGCTCATGGGTGTTCCATTTGCTGCCGTGCGGCATGAATGTCGCGGTACCGTCTGAAACGCTTTCTTCAAGTGCGACATGAATGTCGCGCTACGGTCTGAAACGCTTTCTTGCAGGATTGTAACTGCTCAGCTTCCTGTCATTGCGAGCCGCCCGAAGTTGGACGTTCCGCACTCTCGCAATGACAAGCCAAACGCGAGGTCGAGCAATTACGCAGGGGTTACGCATGCTTCGGCGGCACTTTGCTCATCGCATACTCCGCCAGGGCAGCAATGGTCAGGCTGGGGTTGACGCCGGGGTTGCCAGGCATCACCGAACCATCCACGATGTACAGGCCAGGGTAATGGTGAATCTGGAAGTTCTCATCCACCACTCCCTCGTCTGCATCGCGGCCAATCGGCGCGCCGCCCAAAATATGCGCTGTGGTGGGCAGGTTGAGCAAATTTTCCCCCAGCGACCCCATGGCCACGCCGTTGGTGCGGCGGGCAAACTCGCGGGTCACATCGTGCCCCACATCCACGCGGGCCGAAACGGCCTTATCGAAATCAGGTTCGGCCACCAACCCACGCCGGAAGAGAGTCAACAGGCTGCGCCCCAGGCGGAACTTCATGCGGTTGTCGGCATGTTGCATGACCAGGAGAATGGTCACATTGTGTGCCCAGCCGGGCAACACCATGGCCCGCAAAAAGTCCAGCGGATGGCGCAGCACCCACCCCAGCGACTTGATCAGGCGCACAGGAATGGCGTTTCCCTGTGAAATCAGCGGGGCGGAGATAAAGCGCATCAGTGACGAACCATTGGGGTAGCGCACCGGTTCAATGCGAGTGATCTCATCGGCATTGAAAATGGAGGTGATGGCGATCCCTTGCGAGTAATCCACATTCCCTTTTCGCGCCAGCGAGCCGAGCAATGCTTCTGAATTGGTGCGGACGTTCTCGCCCAGGCGAGGAGAAAGGCGCGGTAGAGAGCCTTCGCGTAACCGAAGGAGCAGATTCAACGTGCCCATCACGCCGGCAGCGAAGATCACGCTTCTGGCCTGGACCCGTCGCGGGGTCCCGGCAAAGAGGCGGGTACTTCGCCGATAGGTGACCTCGTAGCCGGGGGCGCCATCCAGGCGAATCGGGCGGACATCGGTCACTTCCGCTTCGGGGCGAATCTCCACCCCGTTTTTCTCAGCGAAGTAGAGATAGTTTTTCGGCAGAGTGTTTTTGGCGTTGTAGCGACAGCCCACCATGCACCCGCCGCAATGACGGCATCCGGCTCGTGCTGGCCCGGCACCGTCGAAATATGGATCGGGCACGGTTTTGCCTTCCGGGCCGAAGAACACACCCACCTCGGTGGGGCGGAAGGTGTGTCCGTAGCCGCGTTGTGCGGCCAGCTCGGCGAGAATCTCATCGGCTTTCCACAATTTGGGGTTGCGTGCCACGCCCAACATGCGGCGGGCGGTTTCATAGTGAGGGCGCAACACCTCGCCCCAGGGGAGGGGATGATTCCAGGGCGGGGTGGCAAAGGTGGCCTGGCTGGGGATCTCCAGTACGTTGGCGTAGCCCAGGCTACCGCCGCCTACGCCGACGCCGTGCAACACCATGGCGCCTTTGGTGAGCGTGATTTGTAAAATGCCAAAAGAACGCAACGCCGGCGCCCACAGGTATTTCCAGAATTGCCAGTTGGTAGTGGCGAAATCTGTGTCGTGATAGCGCCGGCCTTTTTCCAGTACCAGTACCGAATAGCCCTTTTCGCTCAGGCGCATGGCCGAGACCGATCCGCCGAATCCTGAGCCGATGATGATGTAATCGTAGATTTTTTGTTCCATAGTGTTCTCCCTGGCATCCTGTAGCGAAGTTGAATTACAGATACCTGACATCTATTCAGGCATGTCATTGCGAGGAGTGGCGCCTAAGCGCATGACGAAGCAATCTTTCCAATGCCAGATTTGCCCGTTGGAACAGGAGATTGCGCTTCGGGCGAGCCTCAGCGTAGCCTTTCGTGGCGCGAGGCGCCCTCGCAAGGACATTTGCAATCATTTTTTCTCTATGGCTGAACGGTTACGATGCCTGCACGAAAACAGCGTTTTTGCAGTAAACTCAATTATACAATGGGCATATCTTCGCCCCGCGGTTGTGCGATATAATACAATTTGTCAGACAAATTTTCGAGGAGAGACCTATGGCCACAATTGACCTGACCGTTCACAAAGAGCGCCGGGAACGCGCCATCCGTCGGGCGCGCGAGCGCAACATTATCATCCCCACCTTTGCCCAGATGAAAGACCCCTCTCGTATTCCGGCGAAGGTGAAGGAAGAACTGAAAAACATCGGGCTTTGGGACCTTCACCCCCGCAACCTGTTCCGCATTACCTGGCACAATCAGCCGGTCGCTTCAGGCGGGACCTTTGGTGGGGTCAACTATCTTGAGTTTCCCTCCTCGCTGACGGGAGTGCCGGCGCGCATCATTGCCCTGGTGGGGAAGTGGTTTCCTACGGGCGCGCACAAAGTAGGGGCAGCGTTTGGTTGCCTGGTGCCGCGGCTGGTCACCGGTCAGTTTGATCCGAGCACGCAGAAAGCGGTCTGGCCTTCGACGGGGAACTTCTGCCGGGGCGGGGCGTATGATTCGGCGCTGTTGGGCTGCACGTCCATTGCGATTTTGCCCGAAGGGATGAGTCAGGAACGCTTTGAGTGGCTTTCGAAAATCGCTGGGGAGGTGATCAAAACCCCCGGCTCTGAGTCGAACGTCAAGGAAATTTTCGATAAGTGCTGGGAATTGCGCCGTTCGGGCGAAGACCTGATGATCTTCAATCAATTTGAAGAGTTTGGCAATTATTTGTGGCATTACGAAATCACCGGTCACGCTATGGAGGAGGTGCTTCAGCAAGTGATGAGGCCGCGCGATACTTACCGTGGCATGGTCTCGGCCACCGGTTCGGCCGGGACGATTGCCAGCGGCGATTACATGAAGCAGCTTTTCCCTGCCAGCAAAATTGTGGCCAGCGAGGCGCTGCAATGTCCCACATTATTGGAGAATGGCTTTGGGGCTCATCGCATCGAGGGCATTGGCGATAAACACGTGCCCTGGATTCACAATGTGAAGAATACCGATGTGGTGGTGGCCATTGATGATCGTGCTGTAGTCAATGTGGCGCGTTTGTTCAACGAAGCGGCGGGGCGCCGCTACCTGGTTTCCAAAGGCGTGCCAGAAACGATGGTTGCCCAGCTGGATTTGCTGGGATTTTCAGGCATTTCCAACGTGCTCAGTGCTATCAAGTTTGCCAAATATTACGAGCTCGGCGAGAACGACATTGTGCTCACGGTGCTGACTGATTCGATGGAACTGTATCAGAGCCGCCTGCAAGAGATGCGCGCCGAATTCGGTGAATACAGCGAAAGAGATGCCGCTGCCGATGATGCTCGCTGGCTGATGCAGCAAAGTACCGATAATATGCTCGAGCTGCGCTACCCCGATCGCCGGCGCGTGCACAACCTGAAGTATTTTACCTGGGTGGAGCAACAAGGAAAAACCTACGAAGAGATTCTGGCGCAGTGGTACGATGCCGAATACTGGACGGGGTTCCAGAAGCAGACCGCAGAGATCGACGCTTTGATTGAAGAATTTAACGCCGAGGTCGGTTTGCTCTAAATACCAGGTTGTGGAGCGGGCTTTCGGCCAGGAAAGAACATTCTCTGTAGCCGAATTTGTTTCGGGCCTCCGTGGCTGAACACGGAGGCCTGTTCCTCATCCCGCTTCAGCGGGGTTTGTAGCATAGCACGGGGGTTTATCCCCGTGCGAGCGAGCATCTCATGTCCCAACATCAGTCGCTTGTCTTGACAGGTCCCAAACACGCTTTTTAAAATTATTTCCACTGCCAAAACAAATGGACTGCGCCCTTCCCTCCTCCGCAGCCTCGAAACACGTCTCACGTAGCTTTTTGGGGAAGGGGGCACCCACTTTTATCAACCGGAGGTGAAGCATGGGTTATAGTGTTCGTCGCAAGCATGAACTTCTGCGCCGCCGTCATCGCCAGCTGAAGGTGCGCAAATTGAAGGCAAAGCTGGCCGCGGCAACCTCGAAAGCCGAACGCGAGAAGATCATCGAGAAGATGCGCAAAATCAGTCCTTTTATTGTGCTTCCAACGAAATAGCGTTGTGTATGGCGACTATCTCCCACATAGTCGCCAGTTTGTTTAAGTGGGGAGGGTATAATTTGAGCTGAAATTCAACTCCGGTAAAGCCTGATGCTTTCTCCCGTATCCCTTGTCCTTGTTTGCCTGCTCCCTCAGCCGCGTGACCTGGAGATCGCGCGTTTACTGGGCTGGTATCGCATCCCGCTGCGCACCGCCCCCAAAGTCATCGCGGTAGATTATCTGGCCTTCTACCAGCCGGCTTCCTTTGGCGAGCATAGCGGACGCATCGAGTACATCGCCGAAGTACGTGGCCACGAACTGACTACCCGCGCCGACCTCTTGCGCGATGAACCCCATCACCCCCGCGCTCACGAGGAATATTACAAGATTCAACTGGGCCCCTTGCAACGCTTGCCTCGGCCGATCCTCGCCGGCAAGTGGCGCCGCCTGACTTTCCTCTACACCACTGGCGAATATCTGCTCCAGGCGCACACCCTCAACGACCTGGTCGTGCGCAGCGAGGAGCGCGCCCTGCTCTGGCGCTCGCTGCGCGAACGCGCCGAAAACGCTGCCCTCTATCACGTCGAACTCCCTGAAGCCGACCTGCCCCCTGACCTGCTCCTGAAATTGCTCGGCATCGGCGAAGCCCCTGCCGATTATGATCTCTCCTGCACCGATTGACTCATGCCCTCTGCCATGCTCCTCGTTGCTGTCATCATCTTTGTCCCTCTCCTGTTGGTTCTCCTCGATCGCTGGCGCATGGACGTGGCGGCCTGGGCGATTTTGCTCCTTTTGGGGTTGGCCCAATACGCCGGCTTTGGTGTGCTTGGCCCGGCGCATACCCCCTCCCTGGCGTTACGCGCCTTGAGCGGCCTCAGCCAACCGATCATTTTCACCCTGATCGGCCTTTTCATCCTGACTCAAACCCTTACCCAAAACGGATTTACCACCTGGCTTGGAGAGAAAATCGCCTCGGTCGGCGCTACCGCCGAAACTCGCCTGATTCTCCTGTTCGCATCCCTCGCCGCCGCCCTCTCATTACTGATGAACAATGTGGTTGTGGGTGCAATTTTGCTCCCCAGCGCTATGGAAGCTGCACGCCGCGCCCGCCTTTCCCCCAGCAAATTGCTGATTCCCATCGCCTTTGGCACTGCCCTGGGCGGTATGGCCACCTACTTTACCACCGCCAACATCGCCATCAACGATTTGCTCACCGCGGCCAACCCGCCACAAGCGCCCCTCGGCCTGCTCTCCTTTGCCAGCGTCGGCGGCCTGATTGCCCTCAGTGGCCTGCTCTACCTGGCAGTTGTGGGGCGTCACCTGCTCCCCAACCGTCCCCCTGTCCTGGAACAGGCCCTGGCGCGTCGCAGCGAAGCCGAACTCGAACGCTTCTATGCTCTGGGCGAACGTTTATGGGAGGTCAGCATCGAGGAGAAATCTGCTCTGGCGGGGAAGACGTTGCGTCAAAGCGGCCTGGGGCAGGACTTGGGGCTGGCGGTCATAGCCATCTGGCGCGGAAGACGGGCGATCTTCGCCCCGCCCGCCGAGGAGACTCTGCAAACGGGCGACCTCCTCCTCCTGGCCGGCCGCGCCGAGCGCGTCGCGGCCCTGACCCGCCGCGGCTGCCGCGTTGGACGCGAGAATCGCCCGATTGGCGATCTCGGTGTGACCCTGTGCGAAGTTCTGCTTTCCCCTCATGCTTCTTTTGTTGGCAAAACCCTCAAGCAGATCAATTTCCGGCGGCGTTACGGCTTTACCGCCGTGGCCCTGTTGCGCCGTGGCCGCAGCTATCGTACCGATGTAGGTGATTTTCCTCTGGAACTTGGCGACGCCCTGCTGGTAGTCGGCGCCCCGAAACGGCTCAACGACCTGCGCGCCGATGGCGAGTGGATCGTCTTACAGCCACAGATCAGCCCGCCGCGGCGCCTGAACCGCCGTGCCTGGGCCAGCCTGGGTCTGTTTGGGCTGGCAATTGGCCTCTCGTTGGGGGGCGTGCCGGTTGCCCTGGCCATCCTGAGCGCCGCACTCCTGGCCATACTGCTGCGCCTGATTCCATTGCAGGATATTTATCGTGCCATCGAGTGGCCAGTGCTCTTTTTCATTGCCGGCATGTATGTGGCCAGCCTGGCCATGGTGCAAAGCGGACTGACCTCCTGGCTCGGGCAGGGATTCCTTTCCCTTTTGGGTCATCCTTCTCCACTTGTCCTGGCGGGGAGCGCCTTTTTGCTCTCGGCATTGCTCACCCAGTTCATGGGTAGCCAGGCGACGGCATTCGTTGTCGGCCCGATTTTCATCAGCACAGCCATCCATTTGCAGATTAATCCGCAAGCGATTGCAGTTGCCACAGCCATCGGTTGTTCTGCCTCGTTCCTGACGCCGATGTCTCACGCCGTAAATATGATCATGATTGGCCCCGGCAACTATCGCTTTGCCGATTTTCCCCGAGTTGGCGCCGGTCTGTTTGTGGTCACCTTCCTGGCGTTGTTGTTGGGTATGATGCTCTTCTGGCATCTTGCCTGAACAACCAGCATGGCTGTGCTACAATTCTACCGTCTACCGTCCACCCTCTACCAAGGAGACTCTATGGCTCTGCTTATCCAAAACGCCACGTTGATTACTGCCGCCGAAACCTTTGAAGCGGATCTTCTCATTGTTGGTGAAAAGATTGCTGCCATCGGCAAAGACCTTTCCGCGCCTGCCGATGCTGAGGTGCTGGATGCACGCGGCAAGTTCATCACCCCTGGGGGGGTGGATCCGCATACCCACTTTGACCTGCCCATGTTTGGCACCGTCTCCAGCGATGATCATTACACCGGCCACAAGGCGGCAGCCTTCGGTGGTACGACGACGGTGATCGACTTTGTCTCTTTCGATTTCCCCACTTTTCGCCAGTCGGTAGCAGCCTGGCAAGAGAAAGCGGCCAAAGCCGCCATTGACTATTCCTTCCACATGAACCTGACGCGCTGGGATGATGCTATCGCTGCCGAATTGCCCTGGTTGGTGCAGGCAGGCATTCCCTCCATCAAAGTGTTCACGGCCTACAATGGCCGTCTGCGCCTGGATGATGGCTCGATTTTCCGCGCTATGCAACTGGCCGCGCAACTGGGCATTGTGGTCCTGGCCCATTGTGAAAACGGAGATGTGATCGAAACCCTGGTGCAACAGGCGCTAAAGGCCGGCTTTAAGACCCCTGAATGGCATGCCCGCACGCGCCCGGCCTGGGGGGCAGTGGAGGCGGGCTTGCGCCTTTCGGGCATGGCTGCTGTCAGTGGAGCAACGCTTTACATTGTCCATATGAACGCAGCGGGTGAAGTGGATATGCTTGATTATGCCCGTCAGCGCGGCGTGCGCGTTTTTGGCGAGACCTGTCCTCAATATCTCTTCTTCACCGAAGAGCATTTACGCCGTCCCGATGGAGCCAAATGGATTTGCTCCCCGCCCATGCGCACTACCGCCGATAACGCCCGCCTGTGGGCAGGTTTGAAAGAAGGTATCATTGACACCATCGGCACCGATCACTGTCCCTTTTTCTTTGATGGCACAAAACCCATTCTTTACGAGGGGAAACCTGTTGCTATCCCTGGCAAAGAACTCGGCGCGGCTGATTTCACCAAAATTCCCAATGGCCTACCCGGTGTGCAAGATCGCCTGCCCGTTTTGTGGACGTATGGCGTACGCGCCGGCAAAATCACTCCCAATCAATTCGTTGCACTCACCAGTACCAATCCCGCCAAAATTTTTGGGCTGTACCCGCACAAAGGCGCGTTGCTTCCTGGCGCCGATGCCGACCTGGTGATCTGGGATGCGGATCGCCGCGTGACGTATGGCGTGGCTTGCGCTTACCATCGCACCGACTACAACCTTTACGAGGGCTGGGAGCTCACCGGCTATCCGCACAAGGTCTTCTTGCGCGGCCACCTGATCGTGGATGGGGAACGCTGGTTGGGGAAAGCGGGGATGGGCAAACAGGTGAAACGTCGCCCCTTCCAGGCCAATCTCTGGGAAGCCTGAGCGCGGCCTGTTGCTTGAACTCAGGATAAACCTCGCGCCACGAAGGGCCACGCTGAGGCTCGCCCGAAGCGCAATCTCCCGTTTCAACGAGCAAATCTAACATTTGGACGATTGCTTCGTATCGTACAGAACGCTCCTCGCGATGATATGCCTGCCCAGATGAATTTGGTGCCGCCGGCTTAATGGCGACGTACATCGCACCCCGAGGTCAGGTTTTCATTCACGCAGCCGCCAACAATTCTTTCAGGCGAGGATGATCGGCATATACCCCGCGATATTTTTCGGGAATCAGGGCGGCGATGCGGCACATGATCTCGTCAGTGTATTGTTTGAGAGCGCGATCGCGCTCCTGTTTGGGGAGGGGGGGCAGAGTAAAGGGTGGGCCGGCGCGCACAATCACATGCGAGCGGCGCAAGTGCTTGAGGT
>JBMFPJ010000032.1:0-10487 GCA_049969175.1 Anaerolineae bacterium
CCAACCCGCGCGAGGGGAAAATTTCTAACGAATCGCCGATCGGCAAAGCCATCCTGGGGCACCGCGCCGGCGATGAAGTGCAGGTAGAAACCCCTGGAGGTACGTACAAAGTTCGTATCATCAAGGTTCACTAACAGGGGCACGGAAAACGTTGCCCCGCGCACCTGCACAAGGCCGCGCGGGGCATTTTTCTTGCCCCTTCGTTTTCAGGAGATCCAATGGCAGAATATACTTCACTTGAAAAAATCCGTCTGCAAAAACTGGAAGAATTGCGCGCCCGCGGCATTGAACCCTACCCCACCCGCGCCGTGCGCACTCACACCAGCCGGGAGGCCATTGCTGCTTTCGAGACGGCCGAAAAAGAAGGCAAAGAAGTCCGCGTTACCCTCGCTGGACGCATTCGTGCTGCCCGTGCCATGGGGAAGGTCTCTTTTGCTCACATTGAAGATGGCGAGGGCAAAATCCAACTCTTCTTCCGTGTGAACGAATTGGGCGAGGAACGTCTCGACCTGTTTAACAAACTCTTCGACCTCGGCGATTTCATCCAGGCATCTGGCGTGATGTTCCGCACCAAAACCGGCGAGATCACCCTGCATGTCCATGACTTCAAAATGCTCGCCA
Organism: Anaerolineae bacterium; assembly: GCA_049969175.1. GTDB lineage: Bacteria > Chloroflexota > Anaerolineae > Anaerolineales > Villigracilaceae > DAOUAN01. Next base: position 622 of record JBMFPJ010000032.1, read on the forward strand.
AGGCGGTGACACCCCTCCCTGCCGCCAAAGATGAGACCCTCCCCGATGGCACCGTGATTCGCCACGCGGCCCTCGAAGACCCCGAACTCCGCGCTCGTCAGCGTTACGCTGACCTGGCTGTCAACCCCGAAGTGCGCGAAGTCTTCCGCAAACGTGCAGCCATCATCAAATCCTTGCGCAATTTCCTCGATGCGCACGGCTTCCTCGAAGTAGAAACCCCCATCCTGCAACCGATCTACGGTGGCGCAGCGGCGCGTCCCTTCATTACTCACCATAACGAACTCGACCAGGATATGTACCTGCGCATCTCGTTTGAACTCTATCTCAAGCGCCTGTTGGTCGGTAACCTGGAGCGAGTTTATGAGATCGGTCGCGATTTCCGCAACGAGGGCGTATCCTTCAAGCACAACCCCGAATTCACCCAGTTGGAATTCTACTGGGCCTATGCCGATTATCTCCAGGTGATGGAATTCACCGAAAAAATGATCTCCCACGTCGTCCAGGAAGTGCTGGGCACCCAAAAAGTGAAATATCAAGATTACGAGTTGGATTTCACCCCACCCTGGCGCCGTCTGGAGCTCCGTCAGGGGTTGATCGAAACCAGCGGTATTGACATCGCCCAGCATCCCACCGCCGAATCGCTCTTCCGTGCCCTTGCCGAAAAAGGCAAAATGCCCGATCCCAAAGCCACCCGCGGCAAGCTGATTGACCTCATGATCTCTGAATTCCTCGAACCGACCCTGATTCAACCCACCTTCCTCTACGACTACCCACGCGATATTTCTCCACTGGCCAAATCCAAACCCGGTGATCCCCTCACTGTGGAACGCTTCGAAGTCTATGTCGCTGGCTTTGAACTGTGCAATGCCTTTACCGAACTGAACGACCCTCTCGATCAGGAACAACGCTTCCTGGAAATGGGCCGGGACTATGCCGAAGGCGATGAAGAAAAACACCCCATGGACGAAGATTACCTGCGCGCCATGCGCTACGGAATGCCCCCCAACGGCGGCTTTGGTATGGGAATTGACCGCCTCACCATGCTCCTCACCAACAAACACTCCATTCGCGAAGTGTTGCTCTTCCCCGCCTTGCGCAAAGAAGAAACCTCCCCAGCAGAATCCTCCAGCGAAGAGAAGTAACTATGTCCAAACGTACCATCTTAATCCTCGGTGATATTCTCCTTCTGGCCCTCATCACCATCATCGGCTTTGCCAGTCATGGCGAGACCAGCCTGACCCTCCTGCCGCGCATGCTAACCACTTTCCTGCCTCTGCTGGCCGGCTGGTTCTTGCTGGCCCCGTGGTTCGGCCTCTTCGATTCGCAAGTCACTGCCCAGGCAAAACAACTCTGGCGCCCAGCCCTGGCCATGCTGCTGGCCGCTCCGCTGGTGGCCATCTTGCGCGCCGCCATGCTGAACACTGTCGCCTTGCCCCTCTTCACTCTCATCCTGGGGAGTAGCGCCGCGTTGGGTATCACCCTGTGGCGTGCCCTCTTCTGGTGGTGGAACCGACGCACTGCCTGAGCCTTCACCGCACTCGGTGATAAAATTACCCCATGAACGAAACCGCCCTGATTCAGGACGCCCAGCGCGGCGACCTGGACGCCTTCAACACCCTCGTCCTGCATTACCAGGATTGTGTCTTCAACACCGCTTTGCGCATCCTGGGAGATGAGCAACTGGCCGCCGATGCCAGCCAGGAAGCGTTCATCTCTGCCTTTCGCACCATCACCACCTTTCGCGGCGGCTCGTTCAAAGCCTGGCTGCTTCGCACTGTCACCAATGCCTGTTACGATGAATTGCGCCGCCAGAAACGTCGTCCCACTGTGCCATTGGAGCCAACAAGCGGCGAAGGCGATGAAATGGAAACTCCTCGCTGGCTGACCGACACTGCTCTCACCCCCGAGCAAACCGCCGAGATTGAAGAACTGGAACATGCCATTCAACACTGCCTGGATGCCTTACCCCCCAAATTCCGCACCGTGGTCGTCCTGGCGGACATTGAGGGGTTAGATTACAGCGAAATCGCCGCAGCCGCCCGCGTCCCGCTGGGAACGATCAAATCCCGCCTGGCTCGCGCCCGCCTGCGCCTGCGAGAGTGCTTGCAGGGCTTTTGGGAACTTTTACCCAATGCCTTCCGTCTGAAAGAAGGAAATCAGGCATGACCCCGACTCCTTCTTTTCGCGACATCGAACAACTTTCGGCTTACCTGGACGGGCAACTCCCCCCTGGGGAGGTGACCCGTCTTGAATCTCGCCTCGCGCGGGACCCGCAGCTGCGTACCGTTATGGACGAGCTGGCCCAATCCCGCGCCTTACTCCGTCAACTCCCCGCCCGCCGCGCACCGCGCAACTTCACCCTCACCCCCGCCATGGCGGGCGTCCGACCGCCGTTGCCGCGTCCTTACCCCGCGTTGCGTTGGGCCTCTCTGCTGGCCACTCTCCTGCTGATCTTCACCTTTGTCACCAACGCCCTGGCCCCAACTCTTACTACTGCATCCCTGTCCTACGGCGTGGGCGGTGGTGGGGAGGGCGCTGAGACGATGTCCACCGCCGAGGAACCTCCTGCCACGGCGGAACCCTCTTTGCAAATGGTAGCGCCGCCCACCGAAACCCCTCTTGCCCCTAAAAATCAGCGCAACCTGGGCACGCCTGAGCCCGGCCTGACCCAAAAAAGCTTTGTGGCTGAAGCCACCCTCTCGGCAGTCGAGGCTCCGCCCCAGGCGCAAATTTCCCCTCCCATCCCCCTTGCCTGGCAAATTGGCCTGTTGCTCATCGCCCTCACCTGTGGTGGCATGGCCTGGATTTTGCGCCTGGCCACGGACCGAAAATGGCGCGAGAAGATGAAGTAAAATTTTGCATCCGTTGTGGCACCCCGCTGGAGCATTCTTTGCTTTTCGGCAAAATGCGTCCGGTTTGCCCACAATGTGGTTGGATTTATTTCGCCGACCCGAAAGTGGCCGCGGCCGTCCTCATCGAAAAGGATGGCCGTGTTTTGTTGGTCCAACGGAACAATGAGCCGTTTCGCGGCGATTGGACGTTGCCTGCCGGCTTCGTCAACGCTGGCGAGGATCCCGCCGAAGCGGCCGCCCGTGAATGTTTGGAGGAGACCGGCTTACACGTCCGCGTGACCGGCGTGTTGGATGTCATCGCCGGACGGGAACATCCGCGCGGAGCCGACTTCATCATCGTTTACCGTGCCGAAATCCAATCCGGCGAGATGATCGCTGGTGATGATGCCGCCGCGGTTCAATGGTTCGCCAAAGATCAGTTGCCCCCTCTGGCATTCCGCGCCACGCGGATTGTGCTAGAATTATTTTGATGGCAACGCTGGATATTCGCCCCTCACCCATCGCCGGACAATGGTATAGCGACGACCCGACCGAACTGGCCCAGAGTGTCGATCACTACCTGGCACAAGCCCGCCTGCCAGAATTGCCTGGGGAGGTCCTCGCCGTGATTGCCCCCCATGCTGGCCACGTCTATTCCGGGCCGGTGGCGGGTTATGCCTTCGCTGCCGTGCGCGGCCGCACCCCTGACCTGGTGGCGGTGATCTCACCCATGCATCATCCCTACTTTGCCCCTTTGCTCACCACCGCTCATGCTGCATATTGGACCCCCCTCGGCATTCTTCCCGTAAATCGCTCAGCCCTGGCAGATTTGCAGGCCGCTGCTCGCGAAGAACTGGGAATCGGTCTTGCCGCAGTTTCCAACGACCCCGAACATTCCCTTGAGATCGAATTGCCCTTCTTGCAACGCGCCCTGGCAGCCGAATTTGAGCTTTTGCCGGTAATGGTACATTCGTTGGACCCGCAAATTTCGCAGGGGTTAGGCAATGCGCTGGCAAAGGTGTTGCGCGGGCGGAATTTCCTCCTGGTTGCTAGCACCGACCTTTCTCACTACTACGACCAGAACACTGCCCTCCGTTTGGATCGCGCCATGTTACAGGCCTTTGAGGCCTTTTCCCCTCAGGAGGCTTTTGAACTGGAGCAACGCGGCAAAGGTTATGCCTGTGGGTTGGGAGCTGTCACCGCGGTGTTGTGGGCCGCTCGCCAGCTCGGCGCTGATACCGTCAAGATTTTACATCATGCTACTTCGGGAGATGTCACCGGCGATTACCGCGCCGTGGTCGGCTATGGCGCAGCAGCTGTGTTGAAGACAAAATAACATTATAGAATTGCTCTTGAAAAACTATCACAACCACCAAGATTTTGTAGCGCGACATTCATGTCGCTTCAGGTTTCTGTGTTTATCTATGGTCGGAATATGAATTTCAAAACACTCTCTCAAGTTGGCAAAGGCCGACCTGAGGACAGAGCCTGGAACTTTCGTTTCTGAGCGCCTCCCCCAAAAATGGATCGAAGACCCTCATGACATTTGTCCAGATTGCCGTAAACGTCCCCGGCGTGACCGGTGTTTTTGATTATGCCCTGCCCGCAGAATGGACAGGGCAAATTGGCCTGGGGCACCTGGTAATGGTGCCTTTTGGCAAACAAACTGTACAGGGAGTCATCCTCCGCCTTGTCGAAAAACCTGTAACCGACCAGGTCAAGACCATCCTTGAGCCACTCGACCCGCAGCCTGTGCTCACCCCCGCCCAAATTACCCTGGCCGAACGCATGGCAGAAACCACCCTCGCCTCCCTGGCTGAGATCATCGCCCTGATGCTCCCTCCCGGCCTGGCCCAACAAAGCGATACCCTCTACGCCTTACGCCAGCCCCTCAACCCCACCGGGCTGCCAGATACTCCCCTGGCCGCTCGTCTGCTCAAACTCTTGAGTGAGCGCGGCCCCCTGCGTGGCCGGCAAATTGACCGCCACTTTGCCCGCGTCGATTGGCGCAAAACCGCTCAATCTCTGGCACGGCGCGGCCTGCTCAGCACCCGTTCCGTTTTACCGCCCCCACGCGTCAGCGCCAAATTCGTGCGCACTGCCCAACTGGCTGTCTCGCCCGCTGAGGCCGAAGCCGCCCTGCCCACCCTCGGCCGGACTCCAGCTACCCTCCAGCGCCGACAGGCCGCCCTGCGCTTCCTCATCCGCACCCAAGACGCGGTCAACGTCGCCTGGGTCTATGCCGAAAGCGGCTGCACCCTGGCCGACTTACAAGAACTGGCCGAACGCGATCTCATCATCCTGCGCCAGACCGAAATCTGGCGCGACCCGCTGACCGACCTCGCCCCCATCGAAGCCCTTGCCACCGAAAGTGGCTTCGAACTCACCAGCCAGCAAGCCCAGGCCTGGCAAACCATCGCGGCCACCTTCCAGCAAGCCACCCTCGGCCAGCCGACGCGCCCCATCCTGCTGCACGGCGTCACCGGCTCTGGCAAGACCGAACTCTACCTGCGTGCCACTGAAGAAGCCCTCCGCCGCGGCCGCCAGGCCATCATCCTCATCCCCGAAATTGCCCTCACCCCACAAACCGTGCGCCGCTTCCTGGCGCGTTTCCCGGGCCAGGTGGGCATCTGGCATTCCCGCCTCTCCGAAGGCGAGCGCTACGACACCTGGCGGCGGGCGCGTGCCGGCCTCATCAAAGTACTCATCGGCGCCCGCAGCGCCATCTTCGCCCCGCTCCCCAACCCTGGCCTGATCGTCGCCGACGAGTGCCACGACCCCTCCTACTACCAGTCCGACCCGCCGTTCTACCATGCTGTCACCGTGGCTGAGGAATACGCCCGGCTGACCGGCAGCGTTTGCCTGTTTGGATCGGCTACCCCTAGCCTGATTCAACGCTACGCAGCGGAAACCGGCCAATATGCCTATCTCGAACTCTCGCAGCGAGTCACCCCGGACTTGGAGGGGAGCGCCGCGCCCGGAGCCGGTCTGCCCCCCGTGCGAATCGTGGACATGCGCGCCGAACTACAAAGCGGCAATCGCAGCATCTTCAGCCGCCAACTGCTCGAAGCCCTCGGCGAGACCCTCGAACGGGGCGAGCAGGCCATTCTCTTCCTCAATCGACGTGGTACGGCAACCTATGTCTTTTGTCGTGCCTGCGGCTATGCCCTCAAATGTCCACATTGTGATACACCCCTTACCCTGCATGTGAGAGCAGCTGCGGTGGCCCAGAGTGAAGATACCCTTTTGCCCTCCTGGAAGCCCAACCAGTTACTTTGCCATACTTGCGGCTATTCTCGCCAAAAGCCAGAGCGCTGTCCGCAGTGTGGCAGCAACCAGATTCGCGAATATGGTCTGGGCAGCGAAAAGGTGGAAGCCGAAGTCCAGGCGCTTTTTCCCCAGGCGCGCACCTTGCGCTGGGATTGGGAAACCACCCGTCAGAAAGATGCTCACGAAATGATCCTCAGCCATTTTGCCGCTCACCGCGCCGATGTGCTGGTGGGCACTCAGATGCTGGCAAAAGGACTGGATTTGCCCCTGGTAACCCTGGTGGGGATTGTGCTCGCTGATGTAGGGCTGAACCTGCCCGACCCGTTTGCTGCCGAGCGACTGTTCCAGGTGCTCACCCAGGTAGCCGGGCGCGCCGGCCGCAGCAGCCGCGGTGGGCGCGTCTTGTTGCAGACGTTCGTGCCGGAGCACCCCATTATTCAGGCCGCGGCGCAGCACGATTATGCTACTTTCTATGCCCGGGAACTGTCCCAGCGACGGGCGTTGGGGTATCCGCCGTTCGGGCGGTTGATTCGCCTGGAGAAACGGGACCAGGATGCCGTCCGGGCAGAAGCGGAGGGCCGCCGAATGGCAGAAAAAATTCGGGGCTGGATCGCCGCCGAAGGGCGACGCGCCACCACCCTCGTCGGTCCTGTCCCCTGCTTTTTCGCCCGGCAGGCTGGCTGGTATCGCTGGCAGATCATCTTGCGTGGCCCACAACCGGAGACTTTGCTGCGCGGGCGCGATCTTTCCGGCTGGCGGGTTGAGGTGGACCCGATAAGTTTGCTATAATCGCCTAAATTGCTCAGGAGGCTGTTATGGACACTTTGAGATGTGGCTGGTCTTTCCGGCAACTGGCATGGGGGAGGGCGTTCAAGGATGACGATTGGATTGTTCCTTCGCTTTATGCGTTCGGGGTGAGGCTATGCAACCACAACAGCGACGTGAAGTGATCACTTGGGAAGAAGTAGATCGCTTGATTGATCACCTGTTGCCGCAATTTCAGCGCGAATTTACAGCCATGGTGATGATTACTCGCGGCGGGATCATCCCTGGAGGGCTGTTGGCCGAGGCGATGAATATCACCCACATTTTGACTGCGGCGGTAGATTTCCCCTCGCAATCGGCCAGTGATCGGGCAAAGCTAATGGTCTGGCCGCAGTTTATTCAATTTCCAGCAGATGATAAACTGCGCGGTCGGCCAACTTTGATTGTGGACGATGTATGGGGTTCCGGGCGTACGATTACCGCGGTGAAAAATCGCGTTTCAGCAGCAGGGGGTTTTCCGGAGACGTGCGTTTTGCATTTCAATCCTTATCGAAGTTTGTTCGGAACGGTGCGGCCAGATTATTACGCGGCGATCACCGATGCATATATTGTCTATCCGTGGGAGATTTCCCGTGGCGGGGATAAGGTCTTGCTCGAAGGTCCAAAATGAAAACCTTGACGACTGACCTAGAAGCCCGAATGCGGATTTTGCGTCGCAACATCTATTTCGATGATTTGCCCGAAGAGATATTGCAGGAGATCGCCCGGCAGGCATATGTACTTGCGCGAGTTTCAGCGAGGGGAGACGCTCTTTTGGGAAGGAGATCCGTGCGCCGGCTTGCACATCATCGAGGAGGGGAGTGTCAAGTTGTATTTGCTCTCGCCGCAAGGCCGGCAATACATTGTGCGTGTGCTGGAAGAGGGGGAAACGTGCAATGAAGTACCTGCTTTTAATGGCGGGACAAATCCGGTCAACGTTGATGCGCTGGAATATTGCCGCGTGTGGGTGGTAGAAGCGGAAATTTTGCGCCGATTGGTCCTGGCTCATCCGCACTTTGCGCTCAAGGTGTTGAATCATTTTGGACAAAATTTACGCAAACTGGTGCATATGGTGGGCGAACTGGCATTTTATCAGGTGACTCATCGCCTGGCGCGTTTGTTGGCTGAGATGCCGACAAGCGAAGGGCAGGAGATCTCTACCTACTGGACGCAGGAACAACTGGCGGCGCGCCTGGGAACGGTACGCGAGGTGGTGGCGCGTTCTTTGAAAGAGCTGGAGCGCAGCGGAGCGATTCGCCTGGAAGATCGGCGGATCCGCATTGTTGACCGCGCCATCTTACACGAGTGGTGTCCACCGTATAATTGAGGGAGTGCTCTTAAAACAAAATGGGGCAGAAGGTGCCCATTTTGTTTGTGCGCGCCAGAGGGCGGGACGGCAAGGGGGGAGCCAGCTTAGTGCGAATGCTCATCCCGCATTCCCGGCCCTTCTTGAACCGAGACGGTCACTTTCAGATCGGGGTGATTTTTAAAGTGTAAAGTCAGGGTAATTTGATCGCCCACTTTCAAATCCTGCCGCACGCTGACCAGCATGATATGTAATCCCCCCGGCTCAAACTTGACTTCTGAGTGAGCAGCCAGCGGTACAGATTCCAACGGTAACATTTGCATCATGCCGCTATTGTCTTCCATGCTCTGATGAATCTCCGTGGCGCTGGCACAATCGCATTCGGCACTCAGCAACTCATCGGCGGCGCTGGAATGATTATGCAGAACAAAGTACACGGCGCTGTTTTCTCCCTGAGCCGCACTCCGCGTCCAGGGTTCGTGAACTTCTATGTCCTTTCCCCCATCGCAAGCGGAAAGAAACAGAAAAGCCAAAAGTGCCACGAAAGCATAGATTCTTCGCATAAGTATCTCCTCAGGAAGTAAGATGGGGGGCATGGAAAAAGCGGATAGCTGTCTCAAAATTGGCTACCATCCCGCCGAATCCCTTTTGAAAACGTTCGGCCTCCACCGGCGAAAGGAAACTGAAGGTGCTAGGGCCACAACATACCACCAGCTCGCTTTGCAAAACATACGTTGCCTGGAAGGCATTGATCATGTACCCATGCAGGAAATCAGCCGTTAGGGCGTGAGTCACTTCTCCACTTTGTCCCAGCAAAATCAGGCCACAATGGGTGCAACAGGCTCGCCGCTGACTGCTATCCTTCAGGTGCAGAACAAAACCCGTTCGCTCGGTGACGCGTTTACCGCAAACAGCACATTCCTGGGATGAGGAGGAAGATGCCAGCATAACCCCACCATGCGTTTTTTTAATCAGTCCGGCCACCCTCATTTTGTCCAGATCGCGGTGAATGGTCATGGCCGAGACGTGTAACGCCTCGGCCAGTTCTTGAATGGTTGCACTTCCCTGGGCTTTGAGCAGATCCAGAATTTTTTGTTGACGGTGAAAGATGTTAGGCATTGTTATATTCTGTTATTTTTATCAGAACATAACAAATTAAACAGAAAATGTCAATAAATTGTGCTGAGCAACCAGCAATTCTAAATTTGCACATTCGTTCGGATTTCTGCAAGATAAGGAAAGGAGAAAGCGATGGGATACGAGCCGTTGCGCACCTGGGGATACCTTGCTGATTGCGCTGGACGGGATGCAGTTTTTCTCTTCGGAAGCGATTTTGTGTGAACAGTGTCGGGTCAGCCGGACGGCGAAAGGGAAAGAACGCTATGACCATCGAGCGTTGATGGCGGTGCAGGTGGTGCCGGGAAGCGATACGGTCTTGCCCTTGGAGATAGAGTTTATCCATCCCCAAGATGGGGCGGAGAAACAGGATTGCGAACTGCGGGCGGCGGAGCGCTGGCTGGAGAAGCATGGGGAGTTTTACGCCCGCCGCCGAGTGACCTTGCTGAGACGATTTGTTTAGTCATGTTCCCTTTGGCTTGTAGAGACCAGCACGGTGGAAGGGCTGGCGCAGGCGGGACGCACGCGCTGGAAAATTG